>JAPUJX010000075.1 GCA_027295975.1 Gammaproteobacteria bacterium | reverse complement strand
TTTCGATGATCTGCTGGAGTTGCTCGCTCGCTGTCCAATACGGATGGTGTTTTTCGGTGAGGTACGTTTCTTCTCGCCGATAAAAAAAGCAGCGGGAAACTTCGACGTTGGCTGGCACGAGATCCACCTGAGCGGATTCAGCCCCGAGGACGTTCAGGCGTACCTGGAGTGGCGTTTCAAGCAAGCCAGTTACCGCGGTCGGCTGCCTTTTACAGACCGGCAGGTCAAGGAGATCACCCGGCTCTCCAAGGGACTGCCTGGGCGGATTGACCAGATAGCCGACGTCCTGTTGGTAAAACTCGAATCAGGTGATCTGATTGTCGGACGCTCTCGCTTTCCCGTCATCCACCGGGCGGTGTTGGCACTACTAGTGGTCGTGATTGGCGTGGCTTATCTGATCGGGCAACAGACCCCGTTCTCCTGGTTCGATGAACAACCCGATACGCTGGCGTTGGAAGAGCCCTCAGCGGCTAATGAAGAGCCCTCAGCGGCTAACAAAGAGCCCTCAGCGGCTGTTGAAGAGCCCTTAGCGGCTAATAAAGAGCCCTTAGCGGCTGTTGAAGAGCCCTCAGCGGCTGCCGAAGAGCCATCGGCGGACAATCCCGGCGCGGATTCAGGCAAACCCAAAACGGCCGACGGTAGCGAGTTATCGGGCTCTCCGGAAAATCCTCCGGGTAACCCAGGTACCGAAAACCCTCCAGATAGAACCTCGAGGGAACCTCTCCCGGCGAAACCCGATCCTCCCCGGTCGATCAGAGAAAAACCGCAAGCGGAATCGGCCCCTACCTCTCCCGGGTTTCTGTACAGGGATGCCCGTTGGCTCATGTCACAACCAGGTGACACTTTCACGTTACAGCTTTTTACTTTTTCATCAGCAGAGCGCGTCCAAGCCTATCTGGCGGACCAGGAGCGCCCCCGACAGTTCGCCACCTATCGCATATCCCGCGACGGTCAGATACTCCACGTAGTCGTCTATGGCGCGTTTGCCACTAGAACACAGGCCGAAGCCGAATCTCTCCGTTTACCCGCGTCCGTTGGTGAAGTAAAACCGTGGGTGCGCACGCTGGCCCAGGTACAGGATGCGATCCGCACGGCATTACAGCGCTGAGAACGTCGGGTTGTTTTGGCGGAGACGAGGACGCTAGGGAAGCTGGGTAGACCCCATCAGCTGTCGATCAATTTCCCGGGCAGCCTCTCGCCCCTCGTTGATGGCCCAGACCACCAGCGATTGTCCGCGGCGGCAGTCTCCGGCCGCGAACACTTTTTCAGCACTGGTCCGATAACTGCCGTATGCCGCGCGATAGTTCGAGCGTTCATCGTATTCGAGATCGAGCGCATCCGACACGGCGTGTTCCGGACCGAGAAAACCCATGGCCAGAAACACCAGGTTCGCCGGCCACTCCCGCTCACTGCCGGCAATTGTCTCGAACCTGCCGTCTTTGAGGGCGACGTCTACCGTGCGCACCGCCTTCAGGTTGCCGTCGTCACCGATGAATTCCGTGGAAGAAACACTGAACACCCGCGGGTCGCCGCCGAATTTACTCGCGGATTCTTCGTGTCCGTATTCGGTGCGGTAGATTTTTGGCCAGGTTGGCCAGGGATTGTCCCCTGCGCGATCAATGGGGTGGGGAGGAAAAAGCTCGAAGTTGACGAGACTCCTGCAACCGTGGCGAAGCGCAGTGCCGATGCAATCGGTTCCGGTGTCGCCGCCGCCAATGACGATAACGTCCTTATCCCTGGCGGAAGTGAACTTTCCGTCTTTCAGATCGGAATTCAACAGGCTTCTGGTGTTGTCAGTCAGGAAATCCATCGCGAAGTGCACACCACTGAGCTTGTTGCCTGGAACCGGTAAGTCCCGTGGGACCGTGGCTCCCGTTGCAAACAGCAGTGCATCGCTGTCAGCGAGGAGGGAACGGACGTCGTACGTGCCGTTTTCACCGTTCCCTACGTTCGCATTGGTTACGAACATCACACCTTCGCTGCGCATGATGTCCAGGCGGCGTTCGACTACGCCGGTTTTGTCCAACTTCATGTTGGGAATGCCGTACATCAATAGCCCGCCGATACGATCTTCACGCTCGTAGACAGTAACCCTATGACCGGCCTGATTGAGTTGTGCGGCCGCTGCGAGCCCGGCAGGCCCCGAACCAACGATTGCGACCTGCCTGCCGGTTCGATTTGCGGGCGGCTCCGGTCTCACCCAACCTTCATCAAAACCGCGGTCGACAATCGCCATCTCGATGTTCTTGATCGTGACTGCAGGATCGGTAATACCCAGCACGCATGCGCCTTCGCAGGGCGCGGGGCATACTCGCCCGGTGAATTCAGGAAAGTTGTTGGTTTTGTGCAACCGGGCGAGGGCTTCCTTCCAATGACCGCGATAGACCAGATCGTTCCATTCCGGGATCAGATTGTGAATCGGACAGCCATCGTCCGCCTGGCAGAAAGGTACCCCACAATCCATGCAACGGGCACCCTGGTTCGTTAGCCGGGAAACGTCGTGTTCGGTGTAAATCTCGTGAAAGTCGAGCACCCGCACGGCAACATTGCGGTATGGCGCGCTGTTTCGCGCAAATTCGATGAATCCTGTCGTTTTACCCATACGTCAACGTCTGCTCAAAGAAAAAGGGTCGGGTTGAATTAATGAAATTAATTGAACCCGACTCCTTTTATCATCCCGCGGCTACTGCCTTTTTTTTTTGCAAATCGAGCGCGCGTTTGTAGTCGGTTGGCATCACCTTCACAAACTCGCCGAGGGTCCGTTCCCAGTGTTCCAACATCATTTTAGCGACGCCTGAAGCGGTAAACTCCAGGTGCTTTTCGACGAGTGTCTTCAGCTCCCTTTCGTCTTCGCTGGTAACCGCCTCCAGCGCAACCATTCCCATGTTACAACGACTCGCGAGAACGGCGTTGGGGTCCCAGACGTAGGCGATGCCGCCACTCATACCCGCTGCGAAGTTGCGTCCGGTGGAACCGAGAATGACCACCCGGCCCCCCGTCATATATTCACAGCCGTGGTCACCTACGCCTTCGATTACGGCGTGCGCGCCGCTGTTACGTACGGCAAAACGCTCAGCGGCGAGCCCGCGAAAATAACATTCGCCACTCGTTGCGCCGTACAGCACAACATTGCCGACGACAATGTTTTCTTCCGGCTTGAATTTGCTTGCTCGCGGCGGGTAGATAATCACACGTCCACCTGAAAGACCTTTGGCAACGTAGTCGTTCGCGTCTCCTTCTACTTCGAGAGTGATGCCTTTCGCCAGCCAACAGCCGAAACTCTGACCAGCGCTGCCCTCGAATTTGAAGTGAATACTGTCGTTCGGCAACATGCCAGGGCCCATTTCCAGAATGACCTTGTTGGAGAGCATGCCGCCGACCACCCGGTTGGTGTTCACGATTGGCAATCGATGGAAAACTTTTTCACCGGATTTGAATGCCGGTTCGGCGAGTTTTATCAGTTCGTTATCCAGCGCCTGGTCGAGACCGTGGTCCTGGTCGTGCATGGCATAAGAACCGAGAAACTCTTCCGGCTCCTCGGCAGGCATGAGGATCTCGGAGAGATCCAGTCCCTTGGCTTTCCAGTGATCGAGTGCCGCCTCCACGTATAATGCGTCCACCCTCCCAACCATTTCGTCAACACGTCGAAAACCCAGCTCCGCCATGATCAGCCGAAGCTCATGGGCAACCATAAACAGGTAGTTGATGACATGTTCGGGCGCGCCCGTAAACTTCTCGCGAAGCGCCGGATCCTGAGTCGCAATGCCCACCGGGCAGGTATTGAGATGACACTTGCGCATCATGATACAGCCGAGCGTTATCAGCGGCGCAGTGGCGAAACCGAACTCCTCGGCACCCAGCAGGGCCGCGATTGCCACATCGCGGCCGGTTTTAAGCTGGCCATCGGTCTGCAGCACGACTCTCGAGCGCAAATTGTTCATCACCAGCGTCTGATGCGTCTCGGCAATGCCGAGTTCCCACGGAATACCGGCATGTTTGATGGAGGTGAGTGGCGAAGCGCCCGTGCCGCCGTTGTCACCGCAGATGACGAGGTGATCTGCCCGTGCCTTGACGACTCCTGCAGCCACCGTTCCAACACCTACCTCCGCGCCAAGTTTCACACTGATTCGCGCTCGAGGGTTGGCGTTTTTCAGATCGTGAATGAGTTGGGCGATGTCCTCGATGGAATATATATCGTGATGAGGTGGTGGACTGATCAACCCGACGCCAGAAGTCGAATGGCGGATGTGTGCGATAAAGTCGTCAACCTTGTGTGCCGGTAACTCGCCGCCTTCTCCAGGCTTCGCGCCTTGGACGATTTTGATTTGCAACTCGTCGGCATTGGTCAAGTAATTGATAGTGACCCCAAAGCGGCCGCTTGCGACCTGTTTGATGGCAGAACGCTTCGAGTCGCCGTTCGCAAGAGGCTTGAACCGTTCTGGATCTTCGCCGCCTTCGCCGGTGTTGGATTTGGCGCCGATACGATTCATGGCAATCGCCAGCGACTCGTGCGCCTCGGCGCTGATGGAGCCGAAGCTCATTGCGCCGGTAACAAAACGTTTCACGATTTTGCTTTCCGGCTCAACCTGCGCAAGGTCGATGGGACTACCGTTGGCTCCCTTGTTGAACCCGAGAAGGCCGCGCAGGTTGCTTCGCCGGGTGTTTTCGCCGTTGACGTGGTCGGAGAATCGCTGGTAGGCGTCTTTGCTGTTGGTGCGTGCGGCAACCTGTAGATCGGCGATGGTTTCCGGGTCCCACATATGGGTGTCGCCGTGGCGCCTCCAATGGAAATCACCCGGGTTGGGGAGCACTGCGACGTTCGGGGCGCGGGTCGAATAACCGATCTCGTGGCGCCGTTCCATCTCCTCGGCAAGCACGAGAAGGCCCACTCCCTGCACTCGACTCGATGTGCCGATAAAAGCGCGATTGATCACATCGTCCGCCAGGCCAATGGCTTCGAAGATCTGTGCACCCTTGTAGGATTGCAGGGTGGAGATCCCCATTTTTGCCATCACCTTAAGCATGCCTTTGGCCACACCCTTTTTGTACGAGACGACCACGTCGTTATCGTTCCTGATGTGTTTGGCCTCATCGAGGTAACCCTCGCGGCGAGAATGCCAGAGCGCTTCGAAGGCAAGATAAGGGTTGATGGCATCGGCCCCATAACCGATGAGCAGGCAGTGGTGATGTACCTCCCGAGCTTCTCCGCTTTCGAGCACCAGGCTGATGCGCGTGCGCGCGAAGGTGCTGACCAGGTGATGATGTACGGCGCCCACGGCCAGTAGTGAGCTGATGGGAACATTGTCTGCCCCGACATTCCGGTCGGATAACACGATCAGACTGTCGTTATCGGCGATAGCCTGACTCGACTCGGCGCAGATCCGATCGAGTGCTGCCACCAGTCCGGCTTCGCCGGACCCCGCCGGGTAGGTGATGTCGATCGTGCAGGCACGCCAGTTGCGATGGTTGATGAACTTGAGGGAGGCGAGTTCCTCGTTTGACAAAATCGGATGCGGAATTCGCAGCCGATGGGCATGTTGTTCGGTTGTCTCCAACAGGTTCCGTTCGGGCCCGATGTAACAGGTTAACGCCATGATCACCTCCTCGCGGATTGAATCGATGGCGGGATTGGTTACCTGGGCGAACCGTTGCTTGAAATAGTCATAGAGCATGCGGGGTTTGTCGGACATCACCGCGAGTGCCGCATCGTTGCCCATGGAGCCGAGCGGGTCGCGTAGCTCCATGACCAGCGGTTGCAGCATGATCTGCATCGTCTCCACCGTGTAGCCGAAGGCCTGCATGCGATTGGTGAGCGTTTCGGGGTCAAAACCTCGAGGCGCCCGGTTGGGTTTGAGGTCCGTCAGGTCCAGGCGTTGCGCGTCGAGCCACTGCTTGTAGGGTTTTGCGGTTGCCCACTCCCGCTTGATCTCGTGATCCGGAATCATCCGACCTTGTTCGAAGTCGATCAGGAAAATTCGACCAGGGTGCAGTCGGCCTTTCTCCACGATTCGTTCCGGCGCCACCTCAACCACACCCACCTCCGAGGCCATGATGCATTTGTGATCGTCGGTGATGTAATAACGACTGGGACGAAGACCATTGCGATCGAGCACCGCGCCGATGTAGTTGCCGTCGGTAAAGGCGATGGAAGCGGGTCCGTCCCACGGCTCCATCAGGCAGCTGTGGTACTCGTAGAAAGCCTTCTTGTTCTCATCCATGGTCGGGTGGTGCTGCCAGGCCTCCGGAATCATCATCAAGACGGCTTCCTGGAGCTTGCGCCCACTCATCAGCAGGAATTCGAGCACGTTGTCGAACGTGCCCGAATCCGAGCAGTCGTCCTCGACGATGGGGAAAAGCTTCTCCAGATCTTCGCCGAAAAGTGGGGTTTTCACCGTCCCCTGACGGGAGTTCATCGAATTGATATTACCGAGGATGGTATTGATCTCACCGTTGTGGCTCATGAAGCGGTTAGGCTGGGCCCGGTCCCAGGATGGAAACGTATTGGTGCTGAAACGAGAATGCACCATGGCGAGATGGGATTCGTAGTCGGGATCGGTGAGGTCCGGATAGAACGGGAATACCTGGCTGGGGGTCAACATCCCTTTGTAGATGATGACCTTTGTCGACAGGCTGCAGACATAAAATTGCTGCCGCTGCGTGAGGGTAGTATCGCCGCGCAGGATGTGGGTGCTGTGTTTGCGGATCAGATAGAGTTTGCGTTCAAAGTCATCGTCGACAACCCCAACTGCGCCGATGAACAACTGCTCGATATGGGGCATAGCCGCAAGCGCGGCGTTGCCGATGCCGGCCGTTTCGGGTTGTACCGGTAGCGTTCGCCAACCCAGAAACTGTTGGCCGGCAGAGCTGATCCCGTTTTCCAGGGTTGTTTTGCAACGTTTCCGTTCGGTCTCGTCCGTTGGGAGGAAAACGTTGCCCACCCCGTATTCGCGGAAGGCCGGTAGTTCGACTCCGAGTTCCCGAGCCGCAACTTTGCGGAGGAACTTATCCGGGAGACCGGTGAGGATACCGGCGCCGTCTCCGGTATTTTTCTCGTAACCTATCCCGCCGCGGTGGGCCATACAGCAATTCATGTTGCGGGCTTCTTCGATGATATAGCGACTCGCGCGACCCTTGATGTCGCAGATGAAGCCGACGCCGCAACTATCCTTCTCGTTTGCCGGGTCGTACAGACCCCGCTTTCCAGGCGGCCCCGTGTACGGTTTTTTATCCATCCTCACTGCCATGCCGATACATATCCGTAATTGGTTCGAAGTTAAATCGAACGCGAAGATAGCCGTTGCTCGGCGCTTAATGAGCTGAGTCGGCAACGACTGTCGGATTTACGCTTGCTACCTCAGCGTATTTGCATACGCGCTTATAAGCTATTGATTTTTATTGGCTAAATAGCAAGCGAGCGACGCGTTTTTCACGCGAGGGACGAAACATCTCAGAAATCGAGCCGTGAATCAAGTTTGCCGCGTCGGGTGATCTTCTTCGGGAGCAACCCGATACCAGTAACGGTAGAGCTCCGTGAAACCCGTCTTCTCATAGAGACGGCGAGCGGGTCGATTGTCCGCTACCACCTGCAGATAACCTGTTTGAGCCCCTCGTTGCGCCCCCCAGCTCAACAATGAAGCCACCAGGCGTGTGCCCGCCCCGGTTTGCCGCATGTCAACGTGGGTGACGATATCGAAGAGTCCCAGCAGTTCCTGTTCGAGTACGCCAAGCCCACAGGCCAGGGGTATTTCTCCTTCCATGAGCACGGCATAAGCACAGGTATTCTGGATGCCGTTCAATATTGCCGCGTGCAGCGATTGGGCATGCTCGGGCATGCCGGTGAGTCGTGCGTAGAGGGTCAGCCAGTCGTTTTTGCCGATTAAGTCGAACCGTTGCGATGTCTGTTCCGGTGGAGATCGGTGGGTCAGCGGCGCACAGAGCACCTGAGTCGGATCGGTGTACTGGTAACCGCGTGCGGCAAGGTATTCGTCCAGCACCGGTACCTCCGCAATTGAGGTCAGGCGAAATATTGTTTTGAGCCGTTCACGCGCATAAATATTCTCGCAGTAACGAACCTTGTTCTGAACGGGTTGCAGGCTGGGGTACAGGGGAATGATGGAATTGGCGCGTTTGGTGAACCCATTGGCGAAACGCAGCAGCCATCCGTCCAGCAGGATCTGTTGCATGGCGGGCCAGGCATTGAGCGACGCCTCCTCCACCCGGCGCCTGAGGGCGGTTATTTCGGTCATTTGAGGTGACGTATGAATGATTCGGGGTGATTGAGGAACGCCCGCATGAGCTGCACGTTTTCGGCATCCTCCCAGTTGACGGGGCAAAGGGGCGTTACGTCAAAGTCGAAGAGCACCGCATCGGGGCAAGCCATGAGAATGGGGGAGTGGGTGGCAATGATGAACTGACTGTCCTCTTTGACTTTGTCCATGATCAGAGCCAGCAGGGCTATTTGACTGCCTGGCGACAACGGGGCCTCGGGTTCATCCATCAGATAGAGCCCGGGAGCGGTAATACGCGCCTTGAACAGATCCAGGAACAACTCGCCGTGTGATTTCGCGAACGGATCTTCTCCATAACGGTTGTGTAGAGCCGCCTGCTGGCCGCGGGCGACATCCATGGCACGGGCCCGCCCCCAATCACCTTCGATGTGAGAGAACTCCGCGGCGAGATCATCGTACTCGGCCGCCGACTTCTGGATGCCCTGCAGAAAACCGGTGACGTCATCGGCACGGAAAAAGAACCCCCGTTTCGGGTGGTGCCGGCGCACCAGACGCAGGGACCTGGCGAGTTCAACTCCGGTTGCCATCAATGGGCTCTGGCTCGATTGCGTCAGGCTCGGCAACCGCGTGCTGGCGGCAATACCTTCCAGGAGCGTCGACTTCCCGCTGCCGTTGGCGCCTATGAAAAAACTGACGGGGGTTTCAAAACGAAGCACATCGAGATTGCGTAATGCGGGTAAAGAAAGCGGAAACCCGGCGTCCGTCCTGTTGCTGTCGGGTGCGGTGTGCAATTGTAGTTGCTCGAGATAGATCATCCCTGCACGATACCAAGAATCCGTGGCCAAATGAGAGTTGTGGTGTCTCGAGCGACGTTTCCGGTGGTGGTTCACGTGTTGTTGATCAAGAAGCAACGACTGTTTCTGTTGAGAAGATCAAATACGGGTTTTATGGACGGCTTCTACGGCCTGCCCGGCGGTCACCAGGACATTGGTGAAAGCGTTTCCGAAGCAGCCGCTCGCGAGTGTCTCGAGGAAACCGGCATCGATACGGCGCGTGTCGTGCCCGTGTGTGTTATGCCGTATCAATCTGGCCGCCACCAGGGACTGAACTTCGTTTTCGAAGCCGAAGGTTGGGAAGGCGACCCGAGAATCGCTGAACCCGCGTTGTTCGATGATTGCTGCTGGAGTACTTTTGACCGACTGCCGGATCCTCATGCCCCCTGGATAGGCGAGGCGCTTGCGTTACGTCGTGACGGGCGCTGGTACGCGGAGTTCAAGTGGGATTGAGGTTGTGATTTGATTCCGCCGGCCAGATTAGAGTGTTAAGTGCGGGCACTTTCCTTACAATGCGCGCCTCAAAAAAAACGACCTGGAAATGTTTTCAGCTAGGGAGAAATCGGTATGAAGGAACCCGTACGAGTGACCGTCACGGGAGCGGCCGGGCAGATCGGTTACGCCCTGTTGTTTCGCATCGCCTCTGGTGAAATGCTCGGAAAGGACCAGCCGGTTATTCTGACCCTGCTGGAAATTACTCCGGTGCTGCAGGCCCTTGGCGGGGTGATCATGGAGGTGGAGGATTGTGCTTTCCCGCTGGTCATGGGGATGATCCCGACGGATGATGCCGACGTCGCGTTCAAGGACGCGGACTACGCACTTCTGGTGGGTTCCAGACCGCGTAGTAAAGGCATGGAACGCAAAGAACTCATCGAGGCGAATGCGGCGATCTTCTCCGTGCAGGGCAAGGCCCTGAACGATCACGCAAAATCGACGGTCAAGGTGCTGGTGGTGGGTAATCCCGCTAATACGAATTGCCTCATTGCGCAGCGTAACGCTCCAGACCTCGATCCCCGGCAGTTCACCGCCATGAGCCGCCTCGACCATAATCGAGCACAAGCCCAACTTGCCGCCAAAATCGGCAAACACGTATCGGACGTTCACGGATTGTGCATATGGGGCAATCACTCGGCCACTCAGTATCCGGATCTGTTCGATGCGAAAGTTGCCGGAACCCCCGCCCTGGATCTGGTAGGTATGGATTGGTATTCGGACGAGTTCATTCCCACGGTGCAGCAGCGAGGTGCCACCATAATTGCCGCAAGAGGAGCGTCTAGTGCAGCGTCGGCGGCCAACGCCGCCATCGATCACATGCACGACTGGGCGCTCGGTTGCGATTCGGTAGTCAGCATGGGTTTGTACTCGGATGGCAGTTATGGCGTGGAACAGGGCCTTATCTACTCCTTTCCGGCGCGCTGCAACGGTGGTGATTGGGAAATCGTTCGGGGTCGCGCCATCAACGAATTCAGCCAGGAAAAGATGAACGCGACGGAAGCTGAACTCATCGAGGAGCGGGAAATGGTGGCCCACCTGCTGCCGGAATAGCCAGTTTCTGTCATGGACTGGACGATGTTCCGTGGCAACCGCGTTAAGGGTGAGGATGCTCAAAGTGCGCCTACGCTCAGTCGCCCCGCGATGGCCTCATTGCACGAACTTGCCCCAAGCGGGTCAATTCGCTCCATTCGGCTTCGCTCGAGGTCGCACT
>JAPUJX010000074.1 GCA_027295975.1 Gammaproteobacteria bacterium | reverse complement strand
TTTCGAACACCCTGCACGATGGCAGTGGGGCAAATCTTCCCTGGATGCAGGAGTTGCCGGATCCCATGACCAGCGTGGTGTACGGATCCTGGGTGGAATTGAACCCGGCTACCGCCAGGCAAATGGACCTGACGGAAGGGGATCTGGTCGACATCGAGTCCCCCCACGGCCGCATTCGCGCACCGGTATACGTCTATCCAGCCATCATGCCCGACGTCGTCGCGATGCCCATCGGGCAAGGACACAGCGCATACGGCCGCTACGCCAGAAACCGCGGCGTCAACCCGATTGAAATTCTCAGCCCCCAGATGGAACAACACACGGGCAGCCTCGCCTCCAGTGCCACCCGGGTGAAAATTGTCGCCACCGGGAAACGGGCTGAACTGGTGAAGACGGGCGGTACCTCACGTGATCTGGGCAGAAAGATTGTGCAAACGGTCGATGCCTCGAAGACCGGTGGTGATCACAGCGCACACCTGAACAGTATTCCGATTACGACGGTAACAACATGAGCATTTTCGAACGATTTACCGACAGCTGGCGGAAATACCGAAAGCCCGGGTATTACAAAGAATTCGATTACCACTGGGCCATGACCATCGACCTCGACCGATGTACGGGCTGCGAAGCATGCGTAACGGCCTGCCAGGCGGAGAACAATCTACCGATCGTTGGCGAGGAGGAAATGGCCAGGGGCCGGGAAGTGAAGTGGATACGCATCGAACGCTATTGGGAAGGCGAGTACCCGGACGTCAAGCTGAACTTCATTCCGATGTTGTGCCAACACTGTGATGCGGCGCCGTGCGAGACAGTGTGTCCGGTGAGCGCCACCTATCACAACCAGGACGGGCTCAACACGCAGATCTACAATCGCTGTATCGGCACCCGTGCTTGTGCGGTCTATTGCCCCTACGAGGTCCGATATTTCAATTTCACCGATCACCACTGGGACAGCCCCCTGGACCAGCAATTGAATCCCGATGTGACGGTGCGGGAAAAAGGGGTGATGGAGAAATGTACTTTCTGCATTCAACGAATTCGTCGGGCCAAGGACGACGCCAAGGACGACGGTCGCAGACGGGTACGCGACGGCGAGGTCCAACCGGCCTGTGTGCAGAGCTGCCCCGCGAACGCGCTGGTATTTGGTGATCGCAAAGACCCCGAAAGCCAGGTTGCTAAATCCATGAACGATCCACGCGCCTACCGGGTGTTGGAAGAGCTGAACACCGACCCGTCGATCGTCTACCTGAAGAAAGTTGACGCAAAAGGATGAGCATGCAGGCTGAGACCAAAAACAACTTGCAGTACGCCTATGTCAACAACGACGTCGTAAGGTCCATAGTGGAAACCGGACCTAAGTATTATGTTGCTCTGGCGACGGCTGGCGGCGTGACCCTGTTGTGCTTCTTTTTCCCCTGGTTTTATCAGCTCTATTACGGCATAGGCGCAGCCGGAATGAATCACCCGGGCGTCTGGGGGACTTATCTGGCGAGTTTCATTTTCTGGATCGGGCTCAGCCACTCAGGCACCTTGTTGTCCTGCGTTTTGCACCTCACCAACAGTAGTTGGCGTAAGGCCATGTATCGCAGCGCCGAGGCCATGACGCTGTTTTCATTGATGGTAGCCGCCACCTTTGTGTTTGTGCATGTCGGGCGTCCCTGGTTCATTCATTGGTCGCTGCCGTATCCCAATCAGATGGAATTGTGGCCCAATTTTCGCTCTCCGTTGCTGTTTGACGTCATGGCCATCGCCACGTATCTCACTGGGAGTTCTATTTTCATCTACATGGGCTCGATCCCCGATTTTGCCGCGGTCAGGGATCGCACGATCGGGTGGCGCAACACCATGTATACGTTGCTTTCCCTGGGCTGGCGCGGCACCGATAAGGAATGGCACCGCTTGCACTGGGCTTACACGTTCCTTGCGGTCCTCATCATTCCGCTGGCGGTTTCGGTACACAGCATCGTCTCCTGGGACTTCGCGATGTCCATAGTCCCGGCGTTGCACCAGACCATCTTCGCCCCGTATTTTGTGGTGGGCGCGATCTACTCCGGCACCGCGGGTATCGTCACGGTGATGTTCGTACTCCGGAAATACATGAACTTCGAGCAATACATCACCAAGGTGCACTTCGACAATCTGGGCAAATTGCTCCTGGTGTTGTCGTTGATCTGGACCTACATCAACGCGGTCGAACTGTTTACCGGTTGGTACAGCGGCACATCCACGGAATACGAAGCACTGAATTACAAATTGTTCGGTTATTACGCCTGGTTGTACTGGGAGATGATTGCGTTCTGCGCGGTGGCGCCGCTTTTGTGCATTTCCAAGCGTTTCCGAACTTCCCTGGTACCCATGTTGATCTTATCGATTGCGGTCAACATCGGCATGTACACAGAGCGTTTCCTCATCGTCGGCACCTCGCTGTCGCGGCAATACCTGCCGGACGCCTGGGGCGTGTACGTTCCGAGTCTGGTTGAACTCTCGATTATCTTAGGCTCGTTCGCGCTGTTCACAACGCTGTTTCTCGTGTTCGTCAAGATATTTCCCAGCGTGTCCATTTACGAAGTGAAGGAAACGATGGATACCCCCACAGTCACCTCCGACCCGGAGCCGGTGGCTCCCCCTGAAGGGAGCCCCGCATGACCAACGTCGTTTTAGGACTCTTCCGTGAACCCCAATCGGCGCTGGCGGCAGCGGGTACCTTGAAGGGGGCCGGTTTTATCGACCTCGAGCTGATGTCACCGATTCCTATCGAGGGTGTGGAAGAAGTGCTTGGCGAGAAGAAATCCGTGATCAAGCGTTTCACTTTGTTTGGGGGGCTGTTTGGCGGTTTGTTCGGGTTTGCAATGGCGGCCGGTACCGCCGTGCTCTACCTCCACCCGGCCCATCATTACCATTCCACCGTTTTTGATTATCACTTACGAAGCGACCATCTTTTTTGGCATCCTGTTCACGGTACTGGGTTTTATTATCAGTGCGC
>JAPUJX010000073.1 GCA_027295975.1 Gammaproteobacteria bacterium | reverse complement strand
GCTCCTTCGTTCCAATGTGTCCATGCTCGGTGTAAGGTCGAATGTCAGGAGGGCTTTATGGAACGTACTTTACGGGGAAAAGTCGCGATTGCCGGCGTGGGGGAAACCGACTACTACAAACGTGGTCAGTCGCCGGACGCGGAATTCAAACTGGCGCTGACGGCTATCGTCGGTGCCTGCGAAAATGCGGGCATCCCCGTCCAGGAGGTAGATGGGTTCGCCTCCTACAGCAACGATCGCAGCGATCCTTCACATCTGGCCGCGGCGCTGGGATGCAGGGAACTGCGTTTTGCAAATATGCACTGGGGTGGCGGCGGTGGCGGCGGCTCGGCGGCCGTGGGCAACGCGGCGGCGGCAATCATCAGCGGCATGGCCGATTGTGTGGTGGTTTTTCGAGCCCTCGCGCAGGGACAGTTCGGCCGCTTCGGCCAGGGTCCGAGGCGCAACACAATTGCCGGAGACATGGCTCATACCGTGCCTTATGGGCTGATGTCACCCGCGCAGATGTTCGCCATGAAGGTGCAGCGTTTCATGCACGATTACGGTGTGGAACAGAGCGCTCTGAGAGCCATATCCCTGGCTTCCTATCAACATGCTCAGAACAACCCCCGGGCGGTGATGTACGGACGACCCCTGGACGAGGCCACTTACGATGAGTCGCGTTGGATCGTCGAACCGTTTCATTTGTATGATTGCTGTCAGGAGAATGACGGGGCGGCAGCCATGGTGTTGGTTTCGGCGGAGCGAGCCCATGATTTGCCGAATCCACCCTGTTATCTGCTGAGTGCCGTTGCGGGTTCCCACTATCGCGCGGGTGCCTCGGTTCACAACGCTCCCGACTACGCCACTTCCGCTTTCAAGACATTGGCGCCCAGGTTGTACGACATGGCGTGTGTACAACCAGAGGATGTCAACGTCCTGCAAAGTTACGAAAACTTTACCGGTGGGGTGTTGATGAGCATTGTCGAACATGGTTTTTGCGAGCCGGAGGCTTGCAACGAATTTTTTGTCAAAGAGCGATTGATCGCGGGCCAGGGACAACTTCCGCTCAACACCAGCGGCGGAAATCTAGCCGAGTGTTACATGCATGGATTGGGACTCAACATCGAGGCCGTTCGTCAGGTATGGGGTGAATCGACCAACCAGGTTGTCGACGCGGATGTCTCCATGGTGATATCCGGGCCCATGGTGACACCGGTCAGCGCCTGCATATTCGGCTCGGAGGCAACCCGATGACCGGCTACTATCTCAATCCTGGTCTTCCTCAACCGACGGCCACTCCGGATGGGTTGGACGCCCCGTATTGGCAGGGCTTGCGCGAGGAGCGTTTGCTTGTGCAACGTTGTCTGTCTTGTCAGAAATGGCAGTGGGGACCCGAGTGGATATGCCACCGATGTCATGCAACTGCCGTAGAGTTCGAAACAGTGGAACCTCGGGGATCGATTTACAGTTTTGAACGAGTCTGGCACGCGGTGCATCCGGCACTGAAGGAACAGGGGGCGTATCTGGTGGTGCTGGTGGAGTTGCCCGGCGCCGGCGGGGTGCGTCTGGTTGGTAATTTACTGGGCGATGCGGAACAGCCCGTTGTCATTGGCTCGGAAGTCACTGGCGTTTTTGAACATCACAACGACGTAGACGAACCGTTTACCCTGCTGCAGTGGCGTCTGGCAAAAAACTAGCGGGGAACATCGAGAGAAAGGTCGGAGGAGCTAAATTATGACCAACAACGCAAACGATTGGCGGCGGTTGAGCCCCGGTGCCGAAGGCTGGAAAAAGTCGGCTCGGCCGGGCGCGACCAATAAATACGTCATGATCTCGGCGGATTGCCATGCCAACGAACCCCATGACTTTCTCTCGAGCCGCATCGACGAGAAATACCGCTCGCGGCTGCCAAGGATGGAAACGGACGAGAAGGGTGACAGGTGGCAGATCACGGAAGGTTACCGGCCAACCAGGATTCGCTTCAAGCAACCTCTGGAAGGCGAAGACGGCCTGCGCAATAAGTCGGGCGCGAGCCCGGAAGATCGGCTGAAAGACATGGCGGCCGATGGCGTGGATGCCGAGATTATTTTTCCCAACAAAGGGCTGGCCATGTGGGCAACCCCGGATCCCGAGTTTGCCATGGCGCAGTGCCGTTGCTGGAACGACTGGGCGTGGGAAACCTTCGGCCCGTACAACGATCGCATGTCCCCCGTCGCCTGCCTCGCAACGGGGGACATGGAGGGATCCATTGCCGAAATACAGCGTACCGCGGCACTTGGCTTTCGCGCGTTCACCTTGCCGAGCAAGCCGATTTTTGGCCCCCACGATGCGCGCCAACCCAACTACAACCTGCCCATGTTCGACCCGATGTGGGCGGTAATCGAGGAAACAGGGTTACCCATCACGTTCCACGTTTCCACAGGTCGCGATCCTCGCGCGGCGATGGGTAATGGCGGCGCGGTGATCAACTATGTCTCCCATTCCCTGGCCCCCACCATTGAGCCTTTAGCGAATCTGTGCGCGTCGGGTGTGCTGGAGCGTTTTCCGCAAATACGTTTTGCCACCATTGAAGCGGGCATCGGCTGGGTAGCCTGGGCGCTGACGGCCATGGACGAATCTTATAAGAAGCATCATATGTGGGTGCAACCAAAACTTCAGGGTCTGCCGTCGGACTATTTCCGAGCCCATGGTTTTGCAAGCTTTCAGGAGGACGAACCCGGTTTACACGATGCGCAGATCCACAACCTGGTAGACAACTTCATGTGGGCGAACGACTACCCGCACCATGAAGGCACCTGGCCTCATTCCGCTGCAGCGATCGAACGCACGATGAGTTTCCTGAGCGAGGAAGAACGCGCCAAGATCCTGGGTTTGAACGCGGCCCGGTTTTTCAAGTTCGAGGTGCCGGCCTGAGGGGACTCTCTTTATTCATGACCTTGTCCATGACCCCTTTATCCGAACTCGAACAGATTCGTCGACCCTTCCTGGCGTACCTGCCCGCGCTGGCCGATTGGACTCGACCTGGTGAGGTTTCTCAGCAGCGCCTCTTCGTTCGGGGTGAAAGCGACGAAACGGGTGCGGTCGTCCAGGCGTCCGATTATTAGTCCGCGTTCGGGTTCTCCCTGACGGTTGAACAGTACGGTATAGGTTTCTACCGTTGCAGCGCCCGTTGGCGTTGCCACGCTCTCCGGGTGCTCGACACTGTCAATGCGTTTCTGGAGAATCTGTGGGTTTTCTCTAACAAATACTGCTGTGGGTCGTGAAGTGTAGTAGATACCTAGGGAATGTTAGGAGAGATACCAACCATAGCCCGACACGATGCCGAACTCCACC
>JAPUJX010000072.1 GCA_027295975.1 Gammaproteobacteria bacterium | reverse complement strand
CGAATCCATTGAAATGCTCCCTACACCTCGTGCAAGGATGGTTGCCGCTTTTTTCAGCCGCAGGCGCTATTCTATACCGAAGCAGCTACTTCCAACCGCTGCGCGCGCTGGGTCCTTGTGGGAAAGGTCCGGCAGGCCATCGGAATCCAAGGGTCATCGCGAGGTTTACGTCCTCTCTCGTGCCCACCCCTTCGTCAACGATCTTCATGGCCTCTCTTCTAACCGCAGCCATGATTCGATTTCCAATGAAGCCGGTATCGCCGGGAACGTCCTTGAGTACGATGGACGTTTTGCCCCAGCTTTCGCTCAAATCTACGATGAGCTGCACAACGTCGTCTGTCGTCTCCTCTGTTCCGGTCACCTCAACCAGTTTCATGATGTTCGCGGGGCTGAACAGATGCATCCCGATGAACCGGTCTTTTCTGGATGTCACCTCAGCCAGGTCCGCGATCGTAAACATCGACGTATTACTGGCGAAAACGGCGTCCTTGTTGACAACTTCATCCAGCTCCGCCCAGACCTTGAGTTTCAACGGCTTGTTTTCGATCGCGCCGTCCTCACCGCCACCGATCGCCTCGATGATGAGGTCACAGTCGCGCAGGCCCGCGACATCCGTTGTAAAGCTCAAGCGGGACATGGCATCGTCCTTCGACTCGGCCGTCATCTTGCCGAGCTCGACAGCTTTGTTGAAACCGAACCGGCTGTTCAGGATGACGTCCCTGGCGTTTTCACAGATTTCGTCGGTGAGATCCCGAACGATCACGTTTTTACCGGCTAGAATGGCACACTGGGCAATGCCACCGCCCATGACGCCTGCGCCTAATATTCCGATGCTCTTGATGTCTTCTAATTTCACTGTTCAATGGTTCTCTGTTTGTTTTGGGGAAAAACTGCAGGGGTCAGGGTAAGAACATCAGCGTGGAATGACAACACCGGCCGCAACACGGTCCCAGGTCTCGGCAGAGACGCCAGCGTCGCGGATCTTGGCCTTCTGGATGCGAGCGGTCGCCTCTGTCTTGGGCAGCGCATCCCAGATTTCCACATACCGGGGAATGGCGAAACGCGGCATCCGGGGAATCAGAAACTCGATGAGATCTGCAGGATCGAAGTTCGTGTTTTCTTCCAGCACGACAGCTATCTTGACTTCGTCTTCACCTTCATCCGCAGGCACGGCAACGGCGCCACTTTCAGAAATTGATGGGTGTTCGTTCACGATCGTTTCAATCTCGAAGCTCGAAATGTTCTCACCACGCCTACGAATGTAGTCCTTGGCGCGGTCGACAAAATAATAGTTGCCGTCGTCGTCATAGGTGAACGCATCACCCGTGTGGAACCAACCGTTGCGCCAGGCCTCGCTCGTTTTGTCCGGCATATTCCAGTAGCCGACGTTCAGCTCCCACGGTTCGCCGCGCACGATGAGTTCCCCCGGAGTGTTCGGGGGCACTTCCCGATCATGTTCATCGACGATACGTATTTCGACACCCTCACGTGCCTGGCCGCAGCTTCGGAAGTTGTTGCTGGTGCATCGTTCATCCGGCCGAACAATGGGGCAGTTGATTTCAGTCATGTTGTAAGTGGTAAAAACCTCAACCCCAAAACGTCTGCAGAACGCATCGACGTCAGGAATGACCGGCGCCATCACAACGGTCTTCATGGGGTTGTCAGCTTCGCCAGGCTGTTCGGGTTGGTTCAGCAGCATCTGCGCCAGCGGCCCGAGGAGGATGGCAGCATTCGCGTCGAACGTTTGCACGTCGTGCCAGTATTCTCTGGGCGAAAAGGCTTCGCGAATCACGCTGGCACCACCAAAAACCGCCGCAAAATAGAATCCGCCCTTGCCGGTGACGTGGAATACGGGAAAGGGTGAATAGATGCGGATACCTTCCAGCCGGTCAAGAGGAATGAACCCGCTTTCCATCGATGCTGTGAACTGCCCCCAGGGAACCATCACTGCCTTGGAGCGCCCGGTTGTCCCGGAGGTGTAAATCAACGACGAGAGATCCCAGGGACCCGGCTCTGGCCGCTCCGCTGCATCCACGCCGTCGAGAAACTCTTCCGCAGAGATTACCTTGAAGGGCAGACCCTGTGGCACGGAATCGAGGGAGCCGAAGACGACCAGCCGTTTTACGTGTGTGAGCTGATCGGCAATGTCGAAAATCGGTCCGACAAAACGATCGTCGGCAAGTACGATTTCGGCAGCGGTGTTGTTTACGACGTGACGCAACCAGTCGCCCTTGTAGTTCGTATTCACAGGCGATTCGATGGCGCCAAACCAGGCGCATCCCTGCCACGAACGAAACGCATCGAAGCTGTTCGCGAAGAGAGTGACAACGGGTTGTCCACCCGTTGCACCAAATCGCTCCAACGCGCTAGCCCAGCGCAGCGAATCGCCGTAGGCGTCCGCCCAGGTCAACACGCTCCCATCAACGTGTTTCAATGCTGCGCTGTCGCCGCTCTCGCGGGCACGCCTGGCGACCATCTGCGGCATGAGGTCAGGGTAATCAAATGTCATGACATGGGTCCTTGCTGACTCGTAAAGGATAAAACAAATCAGCGGAAGTCAGCATTGCCAATACTTGCGGCACAACGCTCCCACCAACGCCGCTACCCTATCCCGACCGGCAGCCGCGTGAAGCCACGAAATCGGGCCCGGTCTGAGCGCGTTTGCGCCCCCCTCAGCTCGATGTGGGGGAAACGCTCGAACAAACGCGCAATGGCCACCCGGGCTTCCATGCGGGCCACGTTCAGGCCCGCACAGGTGTGAATTCCCGCGCCGAACGCGAGGTGAGCGTTCGGATGCCGCGAGATGTCAAATGCGTCGGGATGGGGGATCTGGGCGGGATCGCGGTTGGCGGCTCCGATACACAAGGTCAATACGGTTCCAGCGGGAATCTCAACGCCGCCGATCTCGACGCTCTGGGTGGTGGTTCGGTTGCCCAGCTGATTGGAGCTCTCGTAACGGAGCATCTCTTCCACAGCAGAATCGACAAGGCTCGGGTTACGAATGAGTTGATCCCGTGACGCAGGAAATCTCAAGAGCAGCTCCACGCCGTTGCCAATCAGATTCGTGGTCGTCTCATGTCCCGCGTTCAACAGGAAGATACACTGATGATAGAGTTCAGCGGAACTCAATCGCTCGCCATCGCTCTCCCAGCGCAGCAACCGCGCCAGAATGTCGTCTTCGTTGGTCAGCCGTTTACGGCGCCTGGCGATGAATTCGTTCAGATATGCCAGAAACTCTTCCACGCACTGGTTACCGTACACCAACTTCTCGGAATCCAACCCAACCTCCAGCCCACCAAGGATACCCAGCGACCACCGGCGCAAAGGTCCGCGCTCATCCTTCGGAATGCTCAACAGATTGCCGATGACCTCAACAGGTATAGCCGCAGCGTAGTCGGCTACGATGTCAACCTCCTCCAACCCTTCCATCCGCACGAGCAGATCTTCTACGAGAGCTTCCAGACCGGCGCGCATGGTCTCCACCACACGATTCGACAACGCGTTGCCGATCGCCTTGCGCACTCGCGTATGCAAAGGCGGGTCGTTGAACACCAGACTTGTGGTGTGATGCTCATACAAGGGCGAGCCCTCGCCGAACACCGGCGCAAACTGCAGTTTCTTATCGGAGCTGAAGCGCCTCGCGTCCCGGTATATCGCGTTCAGATCCGCGTAACGGGTTAGAAAGTAGCTGCCATCCGGGCACTGGAACAACGGCGTTTCCGAACGCAAGAGAGCGTATGTCGGGTAGGGATCCAGGTAGAATTCGGCCGGCAGAGAACGCAGATCGAACTCATGAGACCCAAGCGCAAAATTTCCCATCGTTCCGGTTAGGTGGTGGTCGGATGGCTGATTATCATCCGGGATCCGGTTGCCATGGAATCTATCCATAATAGCGACGGGAACTGCCACATCAACCGTATAGAATATATCATCCCCATTTCAGGGCGACTAAAGAGGCAAACATGCGAACTGTAGCCATGATTCTCGCGACTTTTGTCGCCTTCTCGGCGCAGGCCCAACCCGGCGGATCCTTCCCCGAAGTTGGCCAGCGCGTTCCAGATCTCGAACTGGTGACTGATGAGGGCACCCCAGCGAACTTGAGAGAGCTCACCCGCGGTCACTACACGGTGCTGATCCTAGGCTGCCTCACCTGACCCCCGTTTTTATCTAACGTCCCAAGTTTGGAGACGGTCGAAAGAGATTACGCCCCCAGGGGGGTCGTGTTTTATTACGTCTACAAACCCCTCGCGCACCCCGAGTACAACAACTATATCAGCCCGGTCACGATCGAGGAGCGGTTGATGCACGTAGCGGAAGCCAAACGTGTGCTGGGTACGTCGGTCAAGTGGCTGGCCGACACCATGGACAACGACTTTCACCGGGCGATGGGTAGAACGCCGAATGGCGAGCTGTTGATGGACTCGGATGGCGTGATCGTTGCTGCTCGTCGGTGGAGCAATCCACAGGAGCTTCGTCGCGATCTCGAGCGACTGATCGGAACTGTGGACAAACCAACCAGGGTCGCGGATCTCGATCTACCGACCCAGCCACCAGCGCCGACGGTCGCCAAGGGCATCGTCCCTCGGATCAAGAAACCCGCTGGAATGATGCCGATCGAAATCGATGCGGTGCTCGAGAGCTCGGAACACCCGTTTTTCGTCAAGATTCGCGCGGAAGGCGACCGCGGTGTTCTGGCAAACGGCAACGGCACCCTGTATCTCGGCTTTCACCTGGATCCCTTATACAAGGTGCACTGGAACAACGAAGCGGGACCGGTGAAATTTCAAATTAATACACCGCCAGGGGTAGCTGTAACTCCAGCAAACGGAGTTGGCCCGGAAGTCGAGGAACCGGCAGACGCCGATCCTCGAGAGTTCCTGGTACAGGTGACCGCAAACAACATCGACCAGCCGTTGACATTGAGTGTTTTCTACTACGCCTGCGACGACGCGCTGACCTCCGAAGACATCGGCCCGCCGGCCTCGGCCGGCTTGAAGGCCTCGCGCACGGCACCGAAGGCGCGCACCTCGTCGCGCACCTCGCCGATCAGCTCGCCGACCGCGC
>JAPUJX010000071.1 GCA_027295975.1 Gammaproteobacteria bacterium | reverse complement strand
CTCGTTGAAGTAGAGCGGGCAGAAAGACAACGTCTGGGTTGTGAACGCAGCGTTGTCTCCGGCGGAAATAGTGCGTCCCCAATGGTGCTCGAAGACCCGGCCATCGGTCATGTCCTCATACCGGTTACCCTTGCGCATCAGGCGGGCGCGGGCGCGGAAATCAGTGTCCGGGTCGGTCATGTCGGCCGGCTTACCGGTGCGCGAAGCAGGGCGTAGAACTCGCCGAGGTTGTCGTGTGTTTCCAGTGTCTTACAGTAATTGACGAGTTCGTCGGCGACTTCTGCGCCCAGTCGGGAATCGACGAGCGCATGAAATTTGCGTTCGAGCTTTTTCCATTGGGCACCTAGATCCACCATCGGAATCGCCACGTTGACGGCTTCCGAGTAGGTCTCGCCATCAATCGTGTCAATGGTCACGATGCTTTCCGGATTCGGGGCGGCGTGGGCGGTGACTCGAACCTTGTCGCGCAACGCGATCAGTTCCGGCTGCCGGGTGAGCGAGTCCGTGAAGATGCTGATGCTGGATGTATCCAGACCCGCCATGGCCATCGCCGCGGTAAAACGGAGGCTGAACTTGGCTTCCAGACCGGTGCCCGGTTCCTGAATGTTGCACACGTCGAAATGGCCGGAATTGACCCGGATCTCCACGGATTTGATGTCTCCCGGTGCGAAGAGATTTGCATTACAGAGATTAGTGATGGCTTCGATGGACGAATGGGTCAGGTAACAGGCCGCGTGATACTTGAAGCAGATGTTCTGTACGAATTCGGCGTTTTCCATGGCCGCCGAGAAACGTTCCTCGGAGACGCTCTCGCTCTGGGTAGACATGAATCCCTGGTTTGCCTCGAGGATGTCCGGCGTCGAGGAAAACTCTCTGCTCGCCAGGCTTGCCGCCTGTGCCCCCGTGGTGGCCGCATGCCCCGCATGCAGCGGTTTGCACATCGTCCCGAATTGGCACTTCAACCCGGCAGCCTGCGTGCCGGCGATGCCGAGGGCCGTCGCCGTCGTGGGGGTGTCCAGCTTTCGCAACACCGACGCGGCGGCGGCGGCTCCGAACGTGCCGAGGGTACCCGTGGCGTGCCAGCCTTTTGCGTAGTGTGAGGGTCCCGCGTAACGCCCGAGGATACACTCGGTGTCCACTCCGGCGATGAATGCCGTCAGCAGTTCCGACCCCGAACTGCCGAGATGTTCGCCGAGGGCAAACACCACCGGTGCCACCGGAACCGTCGGGTGACCGCCCATATTGATATGCACGTCGTCGTAATCGTGCGCGTGCCCGGCGGAACCGTTGATCAGTGCCGCTTGTTGTACGTTGGTCCGCATATTCGAACCGATGAGGGTAGCCTGGGGGTGCCCGCCGGCCTCGTCCGCTTCGGCGATGAGAATCTGACTCAGCGGCTCCTCCATTCCGGCCACCGTCACGCCGATGAAGTCCATGAGTGCCTGTTTGCCCACTTCTTTTGCTGCCGTGGGAATATTTTCGAAGTTTGCGGTGGAGATACGTTCAGCAAGCTGCAGCGTCGGCGACCGCATGCTGGACAACATTGGAGTCGGCATGGTTCTCATCCTCCCTCGCGGCTACGCTAGCCGTAATCCTGTCATTTTGCAAAACATACCCGGGTCCAATAGTCTTCCGTCTATGGGGTCACGACTTGACTTGTTGCGCCGAACTGAGACCACCGGAGCGCTCCGATGACGACTACGACAATTCCCAGGCGTATGTTGTTCAATGCATTCTCGATGAACTGCGTAGGTCATTTACAACAAGGTTTATGGGTACGGGACGACACGCGACAGCGCGAGTATGCATCACTCGAACCGTGGATGGAGTTAGCCCGGATTCTCGAGGCGGGATGTTTCGACGCTTTGTTTCTCGCGGATGTTGTTGGACTCTACGACACTTATCTAGCCGGGCCACAGACGGCTATTCGCGAAGCGGTGCAGGTTCCCGTGAACGATCCGATGCTGCTCATCCCGGCAATGGCGACGGTAACCGAAAATCTCGGATTCGCGTTCACCAGTTCGATCTTGCAGGCCCACCCGTTCATCTTTGCCAGATCGGTGTCGACCCTGGACCACATCACCAATGGCCGGGTGGCCTGGAACGTCGTCACGTCGTACTTACCGAATGCGGCAACCAACCTGGGACTCGGTGAGTTACCCGAACACGACGAGCGATACGACAAGGGTGACGAGTATCTCGAAGTGGTCTACAAGTTGTGGGAAGCCAGTTGGGCTGACAACGCTGTGGTAGCCGACCGGGAACGTGGCGTTTACACCGAGCCCAACCGCGTACGCCCGATCAACCACCATGGCAGATACTACGACGTAGCCGGCCCCCACCTTTGTGAACCCTCCCCGCAACGGACCCCTCTGCTTTTCCAGGCCGGTTCGTCACAGCGCGGTCGCGAGTTCGCTGCGAAACACGCCGAGTGTGCATTCATAGGCGGATCGCTGGCGGGCGCCGGCAGAATTACTCGCGACATCCGTGAACGGGCCGCCAGATATGGCCGCCGCCCCGACGACATTCGCTTCTTTCAAGGATTGTCCCCGGTGGTTGGCGGGTCCGAGGCCGAAGCGCAGGCTAAGGTTGCCGACTACCGGGAGCAAATCTCCATCGATGCCGGGTTAGCTCACCTCAGTGGCAGCATCGGCGTCGACCTTGGTGCCATCGACCCGGACAAACCCCTGGAAGAATTGGATGCCCAGGGTATGCGGGGACTGGTGAAAGGTATGCTCGAAAGCGCGCCGCCCGGCACTCGTACGTTTCGCGATCTCGCCAAAGCCAACATTGCCGGACAGTTCATGGCCGGAGCGCCGGAACAAATCGCCGACCGTCTGGAAGCCTGGACTGAAGCGGGGGTTGATGGCTTCAATCTGGTTTATTCGACGACGCCCGGTACGTTCAGCGACTTCATCGACGGGGTCATGCCGGTCCTGCAGGCACGGAAGTTGGCCCAACGTGAATACGTTCCGGGACCGTTGCGACAAAAGATCTTCGGCACCCCACGGCTGCCGGAGCGCCATCCAGGTGGCCGAGCCCGCGCCGCAGCGAGTTATGAGACCTCGTGAACGATGAAGGTCACTGATTCGTCTTGTCAACTCGAGCAGTCAGTTGTCGTCCTGCCTCGCCTGATTTCTGGTTTAATGCGTCCTGGTTTCAAGCTGCGGGTTTGTAACTTGTGAACGAGCGAGACTATTGCAGTCGGTTGGCGGCCGACGAACCGATGTGGGGTACCGCGGAAGAGGTGGATGTCTGGTTGTTGCTCGAATACAAATCGAGTTGGGCCGCCAGAACGGTAACCGACAACAGCTTGAACGAAGCGAGTAAAAACTGGCTCGAACGCACTACCCGAGCCGTGACGGAAAAGGGTTTGAAGGTGCGCGTGCAGTTCATCCGGCAACCCGAAATGGAGCGGGACAGTTCATGTCTCATGGTGGCGTTCGACGATCGGTTGTGGGTGTATCGCGGCGTTGGCTACGAGTTCCTCAAGGAAGTCGATGTGGTAACCACCCTCGATGCACTCACTCATGCCGAGTTGGTTACGGAGCCTCAGTATTTTGTATGCACCAATGGCCGGCGGGATCTCTGTTGCGCCCGGTTTGGTCTGCCGACTTACGCACGGTTGCGTGAACGGGTGGGTGCGCGGGTGTGGCAAACGTCCCACCTGGGAGGCCATCGATTCGCGCCTAACGTGCTCGCCCTGCCCCAGGGTGTGCTTTATGGCAGAGTGATCCCGGAAGAAGTTGATGCGTTTGCCGCCCTGGTCGAGGCAGGTGGTCTTTCCTTCGCCCATCTGCGAGGCCGTTCGCGTTATCCGAAACTGATTCAGGCTGCCGAAGCGATCGCGGCGAAGCCCGAACTGAAACTCCTGCACGTAAACGACCGCCAAGGACGGGGTGACGATCTGAATCGTGCGTCGGTTACCTTCGCGGGCTCCAATGAGACGGTGAAGGTTTCGGTACGGATGAGCGTCGAGCCTACGGAACGGCTAACGAGTTGCGCTGACGAGGTAACTAAGCCGGTGTACTCGTTTCAGGCAGGGTGAGTTCAAGACCGCTGGCCTTCGCTGATGAAACCCGTGACCGCGCGGTCGAAATCACCATGGGCTTCCATGTTGACCCCGTGTCCGGCTGAGAGTTCTGCGACGCGCATATTCGGCATATGTGTTTCCACGAATTCGCGGTGCGGCTGGAAACGTTTTTCCCTGGTACCACACAACAGCAAGGCGGGAGTCGAGTTGCCTGACAGTTCGTAGCGAACGGAGACTTCCGGCGTCGTATAACGCACGGTGTTGGCGATACCGAGTGGCTGGTGTAACTCCGCGTCGGCCATGAGTGCCCGATAAACCGGATCTGGCAACCTGCGCGCATGGCGCGGATGTACGGCTATCCGTTGCATGACGGTTTGCCCGCCAGCCAGGATGTTCATGGCCGCCTGTTCGCCTCCCCTGCGCCAGGTTTCAGACATCGCTCTGGGTGCAAACGCGGAGATCGAGTTGGTGAAAAGGTGGCGTGTCACCCGTTCCGGGTGACTCATCGCATATCGAATGGTCAACCCCGCGCCCAGTGAATAACCCAGTAAATCCCAGCGTCTGGCGCCGAGTTCGATGCGGATCTGTTCGAACTGTTCGAGGTAATGTTCAGGTGCGTAACACGCCGGGTCTTCGGGGCTGGGCGAACGGCCATGACCCCAGAGTTCGACCGTGACCGGTCGGCATACTTCCCCGAGGGCGGGAAGGTTCAACATCCACTGTGCCTGGCTCGTCAAAAAACCGTGCACGAGAAGCAGATGGGACCCTTCGCCCGGGTGCAGTTCCCAATGCAGCCGCATCAGCCGCCTAAGGTGCGGCCGAGGTACGCTTTCAGCCGCCGCCAGGCATCGAGGGCCGGCCCCGTGTTGATTTCCGGATTGCGATCTACGTGCAACCAGAATCCGTGGCTGATCTCATCATAGATATGTACGTCGTTCTCGATTCCCGCGCTGCGTAAGGTCGCAACGAAGTCGTTGACCGATTCCACCGGAATTCCCTGATCGTGACGTGCAAACGTGCCGTAAACCTCGTGGTCGATCCGGCGCATTTTTTCCGGGTCATCCAGCAGTCGGCCATAGAAGATGGCGGTGGCATCGTGATGTTCGCCGCCCAACGCAAATGACAACGCCACGCCGCCCCCGTAACACCAGCCGATTGCGGCGATCTTTCCGGAGGTGTCGGCACGTTCGCGCAGATAACCGGCTGCGGCATTCAGATTAGCGATGATGGTTTCGGGGTTGGCCAGAGTTTCCCGCACCAGCGCCATGTTCTCCGCCGGATTGGCACCGGTACGGCCGCTGTAGAGGTCGGCGGCGAGTGCCACGTATCCCTCGGCTGCAAAAGCGTCAGCCGTTTCCTTGACGCGCTCGACGAGTCCATTCCATTCGTGGATGAGTATGACCGCTCCGTGGGGGCCTTCACCGCTGGGGATCGCGAGATAGCCGCTGGCCTTGACGTCCCCGGCAAAATAACCGATGGCTTCTCCCGCGAGTTCGGGTGCTTCTCCGACGATGGCAGCCGGCAACGCGTCCTCGGCCGTTGCGCTCATCGTCACCTCGGCGCCCGAAGGTGAAGCGATGAAACAGAAACCGAGGAACAGTAGAGACTGGCTCAAGCGATCGATCTTCATGTGTATTCTCCCCTTTTACCCGGCTGACCGTGCCGGGGTTCGTTTGTCATTAGATACCGAGGCAAGCCGAGACGGCGGTACAGAACTCCCGGGTGGAAGCCCTGCCGCCCTGATCCGGCGTCAGGTATTTACCGTCTGCGTACACCTTCGCGACCGCCTCCTGAAGGCGTTCTGCGGCTTCACCGAAGTCGAGATACTCGAGCATCATGCGGGCAGACATCAACGTCGCGGTCGGATTGATGATGCCTTTGCCGGCGATGTCGGGGGCCGTGCCGTGGGCAGGTTCGAAATAGGCGTAATCTTCCCCGTAACAACCGCTTGCCGCCAAGCCGAGGCTGCCCACCAGACCCGCTGCGCTATCGGAGAGAATGTCGCCGTAGAGATTGGGCATGACTATCACGTCGAAATGTTGGGGTTGGATGATCATTCTGCAGGCGAAGTCGTCCACGATGAAAGTTTCAAAGTCGATGTCGGGGTATTCCGTGGCAATCTCGCGGGCAATTTCCAGGAAGTAGCCGTCGGTACCCCGTAACATGTTGTGTTTCTGGGTGCTGGTAACGAGTTTCCGACCACCCCGCGTGCGGGCAAGCTCAAAAGCGAAACGGATCACCCGCTCACTTCCCTCACGGGTGATGGCTTTGATGGCAAAACGCCCTTCGCCCAGTTCGTGTACCGGCTTGCGTATGGTTCTCCCGACCAGATTGAGGGGGGCGAGATCTGCCAGTTGCCCCTCGACCCCCACATAGAGGTCTTCGAGATTTTCCCTGACGATGACGAAGTTGATGCCGTCGGGATTGACCAGCGGGCTCGAGCAACCGGGAAAGTGCAGGCAGGGTCGCACGTTGGCGAAGGTCTTTTTGCCCCAGCGCAGATAAAAAAGTGCAGTACCCGAACTACCGCTGCTGGAGCCGAACAGGGTCGTATCGGCTTCGTCGATCATGGTTCGGCTCGCATCTGGAAACGCCTTGCCGGTTTCGGCCTTGGCTGCTTCGCCGACCAACGGGTATTCCCAGGTGATCGGAAGGTTCATCCGATCGATTAGCTCCACGGTGGGCTGGACCACCTCGGGTGCGGCATCGTCTCCTTCGATGACGGTTATGGTTTTGCCCGCGCGAGTTTCGCTCATGGTGGATTTCCCCTTTTGACTGCCGATGCTAGTACTCTAACGGGAACTATTCACCCGTTCCGTCAGCAATGGTTCGAGGAGGGACATTGGAACCTATCCTGGTGATAACCACGGGCGGTACCATCGACAAGGTCTATTTTGATGCGAAGAGCGACTTCGAAGTAGGCGAATCCGTGGTGGCCGAGTTGTTGCAGCAGGCCAATGTAGATCAACTGTTCGAGGTGCTCGGAGTACTCAGAAAAGACAGTCTGGAACTCACGGATGAAGATCGCAAGCTGATCAGGGAAACCACGGCGGCGAGACCGGAAAAACGCATTGTGGTTACCCATGGCACCGATACCATGACCGAAACCGCAAAATCTCTGAGTGTTCTCCAGAGTAAAACCATCGTGCTCACTGGATCCCTCGCGCCGGCCCGCTTCGCGCGCAGCGATGCCACTTTTAACGTGGGCATGGCTTTTGCGGCTGTGCAAACGCTGGCTGCCGGAGTCTACATCGTGATGAATGGCCAGGTTTTCGCGGCCGACCGGGTGCGCAAGGATCGGGCAAACAACACCTTCGTTCGGTGTTAAACTCGAAGGGTAGCGGGAGGAACGCGATGACATATGATCTGCTGGTAAAAAACGGAACGGTGATCGACGGTTCGGGCGGAGCACGCTATCGGGCTGACGTTGCCGTCCGGGATGGCCGGATAGCCGCCATCGGCCGCATCAATGAAAAAGCTGCGAGAGTCATCGACGCCGAAGGTCATGTGGTATCACCCGGATTCGTCGATGGACACACCCACATGGATGCTCAGGTGTTCTGGGACACCGTCGGCTCCTGCTCCTGTTATCACGGCGTCACCAGCGTGGTGATGGGAAACTGTGGTTTCACCCTGGCACCTTGCCGGGAATCCGAAGCCGATCTGGTGTTCCGCAATCTGGAACGGGCGGAAGATCTTTCCCGCGAAGCCATGCTCGCTGGCATCGACTGGAGTTGGGAAACGTTCCCGGAGTTCCTCGATGCGGTGGACTCTTTGCCGAAAGGCATCAACTACGCCGGTTACATC
>JAPUJX010000070.1 GCA_027295975.1 Gammaproteobacteria bacterium | reverse complement strand
GTTGACTGCATCTCTTACTACCTGCAACCCCTCAACCATCTCTGCATCAGCACCGACCTTCTCGGCGACGTCGTCAACCACGTCCACGGCAGTTTTGGCCAATGACGCGACCGGAGTGATTGAGTTCATTATTTCGTGGGTCAGAACTCTGACGAGATCCTGCCAGGCGTTCAGTTGCATGCTGTCCAACTCACTCTGGATATTCTGCAAACTGATCAGCTTTTCCGTGGACGAGGCGATGGTGATCTCGCTGGCGGAAATAGTGAGATTTTGCTCCGAATTATCCACCAGAAATGAGACCAGAAGCCGTTCGCCCGGTTTTAGGGAGGTGATCTGTTGACGGAATCCGCTTCCGTACTTCTCCAGATCCGATACGCGAGTTACTTGAGCCGTGCCGAACAGACGCCTCGCCGAGTTGTTCCAGAGGGTTATGTGATTGTCGGAATGAACCGAGATAAGCGGCACAGGCACGTGTTCCAGCAGTGCTTTCAGATGCCGCAGCTCACTTTCCCGTTGTTTTCTGTCCTCACGGAAACGATCGAGTATCAGGGTGAAGGCATTTCCCAATTCGGTGAATCCCCCTCCCAGTCTGGTAAATTCAAAACGTTGACCAAAATCAGCATAACGTGCGGCATCCAGAAAGCGTGAAACCTCCCGGTTGGTTTTCGAGACGAATTTGAACAGATCAAAAGTGAGGCCCGCGGTAATACCCAGCGCCAGCAAGGTCGCAGGATGATGCCCGGGGGCGACGATGAGAAAACAAACCGCTGTGAGCGTTGCCATGATGAAAATCATCCGCATCCCCAGCAGGAAGCCGAAACGATCAAAGCCCATGTTTCTCCATCCTCCTGTATAAGGCGGCCCTCGTTAGACCAAGATCCTTTGCCGTGTAACTGATGTTGTAACGATTGCGTCGAAGTGCCTGTTCTATCGCCCGCTTTTCAAGCATCTCGAGGTTGAACTGGGCATTTGCCCTTTCATGGCTGGCCTGCTGGTCTTCTCGTTTGTTTTCTTCGCGCACCTGGTTGATGGGGGACGCGTGCTCTTCTTCGAGTTGAAAATCACCTGCCTGAAAGTCGATGTTTCCGGAAAGAATCACCGCCCGTTCCACGGCATGGCGCAAGGCCCGAACATTCCCTGGCCAGTGGTAACCCACAATGGCCTGCATGGCGCCTCGAGAAAACGCTTTGGGCTTTTTGTTGTATTTTCGAAAATAGAGATTTGCAAAGTGTTCCGCGATGACGGGGATGTCGCTGCGTCGATCTCGCAGCGGGGGAATGAGAATTTCCACGGTATTCAACCTGAATAAAAGGTCCTGTCTGAACCGATCTTCGTTCGTGAGTTGTGCCTTGGGTAGATTCGTCGCTGCAATTACCCTGATGTCGATTTCCACCGGCCTGGTAGAACCCACCGGGGAAACCTGCCTTTGCTCGAGAACCGACAGGAGTTTTGCCTGAAGATGCAGCGGTACATTACCTACTTCATCCAGAAACAACGTGCCGCCGTTGGAAGCCTGCAGCCTCCCGACTCGATTCTGGTTTGCGCCTGTGAACGCCCCCTTCATGTGCCCGAACAACTCGGACTCGAACAGGGATTCGGTGACCGCGGCCAGGTCCACCGTCATGAAAATCTGGTCCCGACGATTAGACTGTTGATGCAAAGCACGCGCCGCGAGTTCTTTCCCCGTGCCATTTTCCCCGAGGAGAAGAACGTTGGCGTCCGTTGGCGCCGCGCGCTCAATCATGGTTAGAACCGTTTGCATGGCGGGGGATTGGCCGAGCATCGGTTGTTTGGACTGGCTTGCCACCTCCACCAGCGCACTATTGGCTTGTTTCAGCTGCTTGGCTTCGGAACGAGTCTGGCTGAGTTTTACGCTGGCGGACAAGGTGGCAACCACCTTTTCGTTTTGCCAGGGTTTGGAGATGAAATCGGTTGCGCCGATTTTCATCCCTTTGACGGCTACGTCGACTCCACCGTGGGCCGTTATGAGCACGACAACCACATCCGGGGATATTCCGAGAATCTCTCCCAACCAGTGAAATCCCTGCTCGCCGGTAGACTCTCCCGGCCCGAAGTTCATATCCAGTAATATGGCTGCATAGTCGGTCTTCGCCATCAACATGGGGATCTGTGCGGGGTCGGCACAGATATCAACCCGATGGTAGTGACGCTGCAAGAGCAGCTTGCCTGCCATCAGTATGTCTGCATCGTCGTCGACGATGAGAATCGCGCCTGTTTCGATTGCCATGCGGGTTCCCTCCACGGGGGAACTACCCCGGATCATCCCGGAAATGTCCGATATCGTACGTTAAGTGTTCAGAATCGAACAGTAGTAACCACGGTCGTCCCGGATTGGAATTAAACATCCATGGTTTCAATGGGTTAGCTTGCTGGCATGGCACTTGCACAACAATGGCACAGGACAGGGGGATGAACTGACGGAAGTAATCCGTTGCGGACCAGAGATATGAAAGTGATCAGTCAACCCGATAACGTGACCAGGCGGACGTCTCTTGCTAACGACAAGTCCGGCGTGGCCATGGACCGCGTGCTGACGAAGAAAAGACTGCCCCTCGGGAAACTGACGACTATTGCCGCTTTCTTCGCTGCTGCCGCACTGATCGGCTGGTATCTGTTCGACCAGACCGGCGGCCGTTCCCTGGTCATCGAAAACAGCCGGGTGGTGATTTCTCCGGTCACCGAAGGTCTGTTTGAAGACTTCATTCCCATTCGCTCCCGGGTCACGCCAAGGAGCACGGTATTCCTGGACATCATCGACGGTGGGCAGGTCGAACAGCGACTCATCGACGACGGTGCGATGGTAAAAGCGGGTGACCTGATTGTCGTTCTGAACAATACCTCCCTGCAACTGGAGGTAGCGCGAAACGAAGCCCTCGTTGCCGAGCAACTGAACAACAT
>JAPUJX010000007.1 GCA_027295975.1 Gammaproteobacteria bacterium | reverse complement strand
CGGAGATCAGATCCGGCTCGCACAGCGACCGTCCAACGGGATGTCCGGCAGCGGCTATGAAGGTGTTCGCAATTCCACCCCCAACGATGATGTTATCGGCTATCTCGGCTAACTCGTGCAGGACTTCGAGCTTGGCGGATACCTTGGCACCGCCGACAATCGCGACCATGGGTGGGGCAGGTTCCCGTAACGCATGTTCGAGGGCCGCGAGTTCTCCCGCCAGCAACGGTCCCGCACAGACCACGCCAGCGAACTTCGCTACCCCGTGGGTCGAAGCTTGGGCGCGGTGCGCCGTGGCGAATGCATCCATCACAAACACATCACAGAGCCCGGCAAACCGCCGGGCGAGTTCGTCCGAGTTCGCCTTCTCACCTTCCAGGAACCGAACGTTTTCCAATATCGCCACCTCTCCGGGCTTCACGGCCACGTCGGAGAGGTTACCCAGCAACGGAACATCCCGCCCGAGTAACTCAGCCAAGCGTTTCGCCACCGGGGCGAGGGAATATGCCGCATCGAACGCTCCTTCCCCGGGGCGACCGAGGTGGGACATCAGCAACACGCTCGCTCCCGCGCTCAACGCCTGCTCGATGGTAGGGAGTGCGGCCAGGATACGGGCATCGCTCGCGACGGCACCGTCCCTGATCGGCACGTTCAGATCCTCACGAATCAACACCCGCCGACCTGACAGGGACAGTTCGGACATCTTCTTGACTGCCACCCTGGTCACCTCAAAGTAAGGAACGTGCAGCGGCCACCACGTTGTTCACCGTCATTCCGAGGGTTTCCATGGCGATGGCACCCGGCGCCGAAAGACCGAAGGTGTCGATCCCCACCACGACGCCGTCCAGCCCGACAAAACGATACCAGTAGTCCGGGTGACCCGCCTCCACGGCTACCCGTGTTTTGATTTCCGCCGGTAATACGCTCTCCCGATACGCCTCATCCTCCGCGAGAAATACATCGGTGGCCGGCATCGATACCACCCGCACGCCGACCCCTTCGCTGCTGAGTTCGGTCGCGGCCGCCACCGCAAGTTCCACCTCCGAACCGGTGGCAATAATTACCAACTCCAGCGCACTTCGCTCGACGACCAGTACGTATCCGCCACGGCGGATGTTGGCGAGGGTATCGGCATCCCGGGCTTGCGGCGATGTCTTCTGGCGAGTGAATATGAGCGCACTCGGCCGTTTGTTCGAGGACAAAGCCGCTTCCCAGGCAACAGCGCTTTCAACCGTATCGCAGGGTCGCCAGGTGGTAAGTCCCGGGGTCGTCCGCAAATTGGTGAGCTGCTCTATCGGTTGGTGCGTGGGGCCGTCTTCTCCGAGGGCGACCGAATCGTGAGTGTAAACAAATATGTTGGGTATCTGCATCAAAGCCGCAAGCCTGACCGCGTTGCGCGCGTATTCCATGAAAACCAGAAAGGTCCCCGTATAAGGGCGCAAACCGCCGTGCAGGACAATACCATTGGTAATCGCCGTCATTCCAAACTCGCGAACGCCGTAACTCAGATAGCGGTCCGCGCCGGCTCCGGTCCACTTCGTTCCGTTCGAACTGGTGAGATCCGCGGATCCTCCAAAGAGTTCCGGGACGCTGTCGGCCAGAGCCGTCAGGCAACGCTGTGAGGACTTGCGCGTTTCCAGGGGCTCCATGGCCACCTGGGCGTCGGCCGCTACCTTGCGGATGCCCGTTTGCCAATGCTCCGGTAGCTTGCCGGTCATACGCCGGATGAGTTCGCAAGCCAACTCGGGATAACTTTCCCGATATGCCGCAAAAAGCGTTTTCCAGGCCTCCTGTAATTCGCTCCCGCGTCCGCGACAATCCCACTCGGCGTAAATCCGTTCCGGAATCTCGAACGGGCCGTAACCCCAGTTGAGGGCTAAGCGCGTGGCCGCGACTTCTTCCTCACCCAGGGCGGCGCCATGGGCGTCTGCGGTACCCTGCTTGTTGGGCGCCCCTGAACCAATCACGGTTCTGCAGCAAACCAGGGTCGGCCTGTCCGTCGGCTCCACAGCTTGTTCGAGAGCCGAGACAATCGAATCCGGATCATGACCGTCCACATCTCTGATGACTCGCCAGCCATATGCCTCGAACCGGGCGGGTACATCGTCCGTGAACCAATCGGTTATCTCTCCATCGATGGAGATGCCGTTGTCGTCGTATATGCAGATGAGTTTGTTGAGCTTCAAGGTACCCGCCAGAGAGGCGACTTCGTGGGAAACGCCTTCCATCAGGCAACCGTCCCCAACCACTACCCAGGTGCGGTGATCGACCACACTAAAACCTTCCCGATTGAACGTCTTTGCGAGTTTTTGTTCGGCCAGCGCCATACCAACGGCGTTGCCCAGCCCCTGGCCCAGGGGACCCGTAGTCGTTTCCACTCCGACACATTCGCCGTACTCCGGATGTCCTGCGGTTGCCGAATGGAGCTGACGAAACGACTTGAGATCTTCGATGCTCACCGCATACCCGGACAGGTGCAGCAAACTGTAAAGGAGCATCGAACCGTGCCCGTTGGAAAGTACAAAACGATCCCGGTCGATCCAGCCCGGATCCCTCGGGTTGTGGCGCAGCACCTCGCGCCACAACACTTCGGCAATATCCGCCAGCCCCATCGGCGCACCGGGATGACCCGAGTTTGCTTGTTGTACGGCATCCATGGCGAGCGCCCGAATGGCGTTCGCTCGATCTGTTCGTGCTGACATGTAACCCCTCGAAGCGAAGCGGCGCTATTGTCGTCGCTCGGCACAGTCACTGCAATGTTGTTGCCCGACTGGGGCCCCGTACCCGGGTTTGCCGCGGTTCCAGATATCTCGATTCTCAAATAGGGCCCGGCAAAAACAGCCACTACCCAATGCTCACACAGCCCCGTTACAATTCGCCCCCGCTAAGTTGCGTGCTGGTAATATCGCCCCGGAAACCTGAGGAAATTTATGTCCGACTACAGCGTATTTACATCGGAGTCCGTCGGAGAGGGTCATCCAGATAAATTAGCAGATCAAATTTCCGATGCCATCCCGAGTGGCGTCGGTCGCTGCCAAATCGGAAG
>JAPUJX010000069.1 GCA_027295975.1 Gammaproteobacteria bacterium | reverse complement strand
TCACCCGTTATTTCATGACGATTCCCGAAGCGGCACAGCTTGTCCTGCAGGCTGCCAGTATGGCTCGAGGTGGCGACGTGTTCCTGTTGGACATGGGTCAGCCCGTGAAGATTCTGGACCTCGCCCAACGCATGATTCGTTTGAAGGGGTACGCTATACGTGACCATGAACACCCGGACGGTGAAATCGAAATTCAGATTACCGGTTTGAAACCCGGCGAGAAACTGCATGAAGAGCTTCTTGTGGGGAAAGACGTGACGGGGACCGAACACCGGAAGATCATGCGCGCGGAAGAACACTTCGTTCCGTGGATCGAATTGCGGGGGGCGCTGAACACCCTCGAACAGGCTTGCGATGCGTTCGACTACGAGGCGATCAAAACCTTTATCGAAGGGTTGGTGGAAGGTTCGGATCTCGAATCACAACTCGGTGATCTCTCCCCTCCGGCCGACGTCGTGGAGTTCAAACCCGGGCCTGCCTGAAAGGTTTCAATTAATTTCATTAATTGAAACCTGGTAATCCTCCAGCCCCTTTTATCCCTCAATTCCGCCGCCAGCCGCGTTTCTCCCTGCGATCCGGCCAAAAACGGCCCCGGAAGTGAGTCCACTGCCGCCGGGATAGTTGAAGTAGAACAGCCCACCCATCAGTTCACCGGCCCCGAAAAGCCCTTGGATAGGCTTTTCGTCCTGGCCCAGCACCTGTGCCGCACGGTTGATATGTAAACCGCCAAACGTGAATGTGATCCCGCAGGTCACCCCATAAGCCTCGAATGGCGGTTCATCGAGAGGGTTGGCCCAATTCGACTTGGGGAGGATGAGTCCCCGCGTACCTCGACCGTCCTTGATACTTGGATCGAACGGGACCTCCGTCATGACCGCCGCGTTGAATTTTTCTATCGTCTGGACGAAGGCGGTTTCGTTCATGCCCTCCATTTTCGCCGCCAGTTCGGCTATTGACCCGGCCCTGACCCTGGTGATCTGACGAATCCGGTATTCGTCTCGGAGATTCTCGGTCACCTTGGCGTCGAACACCTGCCAGGCACTCTGCCTCGGTTGGCGGAGGATCTCCTGACCGTATTTTGCATAGGTGAAGTTGCGGAAATCCGCTCCCTCGTCAACGAACCTTTCGCCGTTGTTGTTGACTACAACACCCAAGGGGTAGGAATGTTTCTGGAAGTTGTCCCCGACATTCAAATCGCCAAAGTCCGGTGCGTTCAGATCCCAGGCGACCGCGTGACAACCCGACCAGTGGCCTCGGGGTGCCGCACCGGCTGTCAGCGCCATGTCGATGCCGTCGCCGGTGTTGAACCGCGTGCCACGCACCTTGGCCAGGTCCCAACCCGCACCCAGATAACGCGTCCGCCAGGTTGTACTCGATTCGAATCCCCCACAGGCAAGGATCACCGCGTCGGCATGGTAAACGTCCGACTCGCCTTCCCGTAACACCGTGACCCCTCGAACGCGGCCGTGTTCTGAGATGAGTCCCGTGGCGCGAGCACCGTACAATACCGTGACGCCATGTTTGTTGGCGATGTCTGTCAGAGTGTCTACGAGACCGGGCCCTCCGCCCCAGGTCTCTACTGTGAGTCCTCCCCAGAAGCGAACCCGACCCTTTATTTCGAAAGACTGGCGGCCATAAAGCGGCAGGAACCGCACGCCTTTCTCCTGCATCCACTGGAGGGTGGCGAAACTCTCGTCAATGAGGGTTTCCGCAAGATCAGGATCGGTGCGATATTGGGTGAGGCGGCCCAGATCGTCGAAAAACTGCTCCCGGGAATAACTGCCGAAATCCGTTCGGGCTATTTCGGCGTCCGTCAGGTCCGGCATCAGGCTTTTGAGATCTTTGCTGCCGTTATACACCACCCGCATGGCGCCAGCGGTGAATCGTGAGTTTCCGCCGCGCAGTTCGAAGGGTGCGCGCTCAAGCAGGGTTACCCGCGCGCCGTTTTCCGCGGCGCTGATTGCGGCACACAACGCGGCGTTGCCCCCACCGACAACGAGCACCTGTCTACTTTCCCCCATTGCCCTCTTCACCGCATACCCGTAACCTCACGTGAGATTATCACAGCGGGGGAAGGTGCAGCGGATCGGCGAAGATGACTCATCGCCTGCCGGACTTCGGCGCCTCGACACCTATGACATTACCAAAAACAGTATTTGCGATGGTGCAGACGGCGACTCGAAAGTTGCAGCCACAGGATCTGCCCATGCCCGAGATCGACGATGACTCGGCGCTTCTGAAGCTCGAGGCCTGTGGCATCTGTGGCAGTGACTATGAGCAGTTTGATGGCAAACTGCGTACTCCCATGCCGGTGATACCCGGGCATGAACCGCTGGGTGTCATCGCCAAGATCGGTGATCGTGCTGCCGCCCGCTGGGGGGTCGATGTGGGTGATCGGGTGGCCGTTGAAACCATGTTGTCTTGCCGTTTCTGCGGGCCCTGTCTGGGTGGTCATTATCATTTGTGCGATCAGCGCAAAATATACTCCTACATTCCCCTCTCGGAGGAGCCGGGATTGTGGGGTGGCTACGCCCAATATATGTATCTGCACCCGAATTCCATCCTGCATCGGGTGAGCGCCGACCTGCCGGCTGAGATCGGGGTGATGTTCAATCCGCTGGGTGCTGGTTTTCGCTGGGCGGTGGAGATGCCGAACACCCAGCCCGGAGATACCGTGGTCATTCTGGGCCCCGGGCAACGTGGGCTTGCCAGTGTTATCGCATGCCGCGAAGTTGGCGCCGGTACCATCATCGTTACCGGCTTAGCGGCCGATGCCGACAAGTTCGAGGTCGCGCTGGAGTTCGGTGCCGACCACGTAATCGATGTGGAAAACGAAAATTCGGTGGAGCGGGTCAAAGCAATCACCAACGGCCGGGGGGCCGATGTGGTTGTGGATGTGAGTTCCTATGCGACCCAGCCCGTGGTTGATGCGTTGTCGATGGTGCGCGCGGGTGGGACGATCGTTCTCGCGGGCGTGAAGGGTTTCAAGACCGTTGACAATTTTGTTTCTGACATGGTTGTGCTGAAAGAAATCAACATCCGTGGCGCCATCGGCGTCACCTCGAGCGGTTACAAGGCAGCGATTCGGCTGATCGAATCGGGTCGTGTCCCCATAGAGAAGATGCACACCCATAATTTTGATCTGGAGGATGCGGAACTGGCGATTCGCACCTTGGCCCGGGAAATACCCGACGATCATTCCATTCACTCCTGCCTGATCCCACCTGACTAGCTCTGGCATGCCCTCGATGAATAGTCCGGGTTAACCGCAAACACGGGAGAACATGATGAAATACGGCATTATTCTCGGTGCCCCGAGCATCGAGGGTCAGATTGCCACGGCGAAACGTGCGGAAGCAGCCGGGTTCGAATCTGCCTGGACGATCGAATTCTTCAACACCAACGGGCTGGTCAGGCTTGCCGCGGTTGCGACCGCTACCGATCGAATCAAGCTCGGTACGGCCATCGCTTATGCGTTCATGCGCACGCCAATGCTCGCAGCTTCCGCCGCTATGGATATCGACGAAATCTCCGGCGGGAGGATGATTCTCGGTCTTGGCAGCGGCACCGAGCGGATGAACCGGGATTGGTACTCAATGCCTTTTGATGATCCACCTGCCCCGCGCATCAAAGATGCGATAGGTCTGGTGCGTGCTGCGATCGCGGCGCAAAAAGGCGGCGGGTTGGTTTACGAGGGTCCGTATTATCAGGTGAAGATCCCGATGTATTCGCGCCCGGGGGCCGTCCGGGAGTCGATACCCGTGTGCATGGCGGCGGTGAACAAAGG
>JAPUJX010000680.1 GCA_027295975.1 Gammaproteobacteria bacterium | reverse complement strand
CGCGGCAGTATTGAGCGCACCCACCGCGGTCGAGTGGTTGACGCTGGCATCCCCAAAACTCGCGATCACCACGGAATCGTGAGGTATTGCCGAAAAATCGGCTTTCAACATGCGAGCCAACGTTACGGCGAATCCCGTGCCGACAGCTTTGGGCAGGTGAGACGCAATCGTGCTCGTCTGAGGGGGTACGAACATCTCGAGAGATCCAAGCACTTTGTGACGCCCGCCTGAAACCGGATCTTCGGCACCGGCCACAAACGACAATGCCATATCCCACAGGGGAGTCGCGCCCGGTTTGTTACGCAACCGCTCTATCAAAAAAGCACCGGATCGATAGTGTAGAAAGGCCATGTCCGTGGACCGGTACAGGTGCGCAACGCCGGCATTACCTTCATGACCGGCGGAACCGATCGAATAGAAGCCCCTCTTTTCCTGGCCCAGACGGCGAGCGGCGTAGTCCAGGTGGCGGCTCATGAGCTGGCTTTCAAATATGTGAACGAGATCGGCGGGCGCCAGGCAAACCGATGCAAGAGTCAGGTTGTGGCCTGGCGGCGGCAGTTCGCCGCTGTGCACCCGCTCGCGAAATGCCATGGCAAGCCGTTCGTGGGGAGGCAGATTCAGCACGGCGGGCGCATCCGGTTCAACCCCTGGGCAACAACTGCGAGTACCGCCGCAACCGCCGGTCTACGGGTTGTCGGCCATGAAGGTCAGGACGGCCGAAGCCAGGGCATCGGGCGCCTGCTCCTGCAGAAAGTGACCGGCCCCTTCGATGGTTACGTGTTTCTGCCGTTTTGCGCCCGGCACCGTTTCCTGAAAACGCACGTGGGCGCCGGCCGTTACGGGGTCCGAGTCACTGAACGCGGTGAAAAACGGTTTGTCCCAGTGTTCGAACACCTGCCATGCCGCACGATTATCGAGGATCGCCGCGTTGTCGGGCATGATGGGAACAAGGCTGGGAAACTGGCGCGCCCCCGCCATGTAGCTGTCGTCGGGAAAAGGTGCATCGTATGCGGCCACCTGGGCGTCTCCCAGCACGCCTCCACCGCTGAACTTGACCACCTCACTGACTCGCAAATCCGGTGTTTCCGCACAGTACTTGACCCAGTGCAGAAAACGCATGCCGGTGTTGTCGGCCATCATGGCCGCACCCATTTCGGGCGGGCTTTGATGGACGGGCAGACTTTCATAGTGGGCACGCATCGCATCGCTGATCTTCTCGACCTGTTCGCCTTCTACACCTTTGGCGTCAGGTAATCCGGTGTTGGCCGTGACGATGCGCGCGAACCGGTCGGGTAATTCAGTGGCAGCCCGTAATCCTATGAGGCCGCCCCAATCCTGGCAAACCATGGTGATCCTGGTGAGGTTCAAATTCACCAGCAGCGATTTCAACCACTCCACATGCCGTTTATAGGTATAGTCGACCCGGTCGGTGGGTTTGTCCGACTTGCCGAAGCCGATGAAATCGACCGCTATCACCCGGTATCCCCGCTCCACGAACAACGGAATCATTTTCCGATACAGATACGACCAGGTCGGTTGACCGTGCAGGCAGAGAATCAGTTCCCCGTCGCGGGGCCCTTCGTCCACGTAGTGCATGCGCAACTCGCCGCCATCGGGATCCGGCACAAGACAGTAATTGGCCAAGAAGGGATAACCATCCAGATTTTCGAATCGGTCTTCGGGCGTTCGCTTGTATTGCATGACGAGTGACTCCTGTGAAGTCGTCTGATATCACTGAACGGTGGTCCAGAGTAACGAACGGTCAATTCGGTTGCAGGTGTTATAGTGTACAACCCACGTGCCTGGCCCGGATTGACAGCTCCGAGGAGATTCCAGATGCCCACGTTCACCATTCACTCCGGGATGATACACATCCAACAGGTGGTTCTGCTGGCATTTGTTGTCTCGGCATCGGCATGTCAGCCTCGGGACGTGACGCCGGGTCTCTGGCTGAGCGGGGAGGTAGTCGATGGTATCGTCGACGATTGGGCGTTTACCAACGACATCGAAGAAATATTCATCCAGACGAAAACCTGGTATCTGCTCCCGCATTCCACAACCATCTGGTGCGCGGAAATGAATGGCGAGTTGTATATCGGTTCTTACGCAGATGAGAAAAAACGCTGGGAGAACAACATCGCAAGAAATCCCGCGGCGAGGCTTCGGATCGACGGTAAACTCTACGATGTAAAGGTAACACCGGTAACCAGCGCTAGAGCTACATCCGAGATCGACGCCAGGTACACCGACAAATACGATATGGAAGAGGTTTTTGGTGAAAACCTTCCGAAATGGTGGTACTACCGGGTCTCGCAACGCAGCTAGATAGCCAAACTGCCGTCTACTGAACCCAGCGGCAACCGAACTCGAAACTCGGCGCCCGGTTCCGAGTTCTTGACGTCCACCCCACCACCCATGGCGGTTGCGAGTTCATGCACCAGAGCCAGCCCGATACCCGTGCCAACCGTCTCCCGGGTCAACTCCCGTTCGGTGCGGTAAAAAAGTTGAAAAATTTTCTTCATCTGACTTCTCGGTATGCCGGGCCCATGGTCGCGTACCGAAAATTCAACAAACGATCCATCAACCTTCCGGCTATTGAAAGAGATCTTCTTCTCGGCGGCATTAGCCGAAAACTTCAAGGCGTTGTCGATCAGGTTGATCATGATCTGCACGAATGCATCCGTGTCTGCAATCACCTCCAGAGCAAATTCATCGTGCCTTTCGCTGAGCTCGAATCCGGCTTGTTCCACGTGGGTCGCTATTTTGGAACGAGCCAGATCAACAAGTTCGCCGACGGTAGTCGTTCTGAGTTCGAGGTCGCTACCGTTGCGATTGAATCGCGCGAGCCTGAGCACGTTGTTGATCAACCGGGTCAGCCGTTCACTTTCGGTAAAAATGAAATCGTAATAAACGCGCTTTTTGTCCTCGCTGGCCCAGCCGGATTTCAGTATTTCGCCGTACATGCGAATCGAGGTCAACGGCGTCTTGAGCTCGTGACTGACCGCTGAGACAAAGTCCTGTTGCTGCTCGGCAAGGGCGATCTGGCGCAAGCCAAGGCGATACAACAACATGAAACCTCCAATCAACAAAGCGACGAGCGCAAACGTGTTCCAGACGATCAACATACCGGCCGGCCCCATGGGTAGCTGGGTAAAACCGAAGATGAGTTCAATATCGTTCACAGGTGCGGTCAATCGGACACGATAAAGCAGCGAGCCGGTAATCTCATCGGCCGGTGACGAATAGTCGATCCGCCCGCCCTCGAGGTATCTCTGAATGACATGCCCCTGATGGGTGACAATCAGGTTACTCACCCTGGCCAGCCCCGTTGGACGAAAGAAAGCACCAATCAATCCCTGCAAAAAGGCTTGCCGGTCGATAACCGCACCCTGGACAAAACGCTGCTGGTCCCGCCAGACGTTGCGGTACAACACGAAGTGGCTCTCGTCGATGACGTCAAATCGAAAAGGATCAACCTCGCTCTCGAACGTCGTCAACCGGGCGTCCACGGTGTCGGCGAACCTCTGGTTCTGATCAGCAGAAGCTTCGGTATTTTTTTCCCGGCGGCGGACACGAAGTTTGTCTTTTGCCGTGAGGTTCCCATACAGAAACTCGTCAGCATCAGCGGCGCTTTGTACATAATCCAGTTTGAGATCCACGATGCCCCGGGTCGGGGAGGTGGGACTTTCATTGGGTGCATTCAGACGCTCGAATATTTTCTTACCCACCAGGAGTTCGAATTGCGACCGGTCGCCGGATGTGCCGGACGTGTCGGATGTGCCGGACGTGTCGGATGTGTCGGAGGTAAGGGTGCGCGAAGACGGAGCTGTTTCTGTTTCGGCGGCGACAACTTCCGTGTCGTCAACCTCGGACAGATCGGACTGGAATTCCACTGTTGCCCCCAGGCCCTCGAGTTGCTGGCGCACTCTATTCTGCAATGCCAACCGCTGCACGTATTCATCGGGCTCGATGTCCTCGGGTACGCGGCTGCCAACATCCCGTTTGAACAAGCCCTTGGGCAGAAGCGGCGTGCTGAAGGTGCCATCCGCATCCACCTGAAAATAGGACACGAGCCCCGGCAGGTTGCCTTCAACCGGAAAGATCGACAACGGCGAGCGCTGCACGTATTTGCCTTCGCCGACGATCAGAAAACCAAAATCGACGAACGACGTGGCGTCTACCGCCTCGAACAGGGCGGACGCCGACTGTTCGATGCGACCCGTCAGTTCCACCGCCATCGACTGATGCCGGAAGAAAGACTCGTATTGGAGTTGCCGATAGCCGAGATATGCCAAGGTGATTGTCGGAACCAGCAACAACACGAACACCGTAGCCAGTACCAGACGAAGC
>JAPUJX010000068.1 GCA_027295975.1 Gammaproteobacteria bacterium | reverse complement strand
CCTTCACGCTCTCGATGACTTCGGAGGCACCGTCGCGCTCCGCGTGGTTGCGCGATCCGCTCTTTGATTCGGCGTGTCTCGCCTACTGCTGGGTGCCCTTTTATTTGTTCTTGGTCTTCGGCCTGGGCATCGACGGCGAGTGGAGCGCATCGGGGTCGGGTGGGGACCGAGAGCCTGGACTCGGCACCGCGATGTTCATCGCGCTAGGCATCACGTACGTCCATCGCCATTACACGTTCTTATTGGTGTACGGCGATCGCGAAACCTACGATTGGGGCATGAATGTCAAATCCTGTGGCATCTGCTATCAGTTCTCAAAATACGATGCGATGGACCTGGTGCCCTACATGTGCGCGACCGACGACGTCATGAGCGACCTGGGCCATCAGGGACTGCGTCGCACCGGTACCATTGCGGTCGGCGCCCATCAGTGCGACTTCCGCTATCAGCGCAAGGGCGAGCCGGGGCACCTGGCCGACAAGTACCCGGACCGGATCCGCATTCTCGAGACAGGGGGCACCCAATGACGGTAATAATCGCAGGCACCATGGATCTGGAAGATCCTGGTCAGATGAAGGAGATGTTGCTGGCCGCCAGACCCCACATTGAAGGGGCATTGGCGGAGGAAGGCTGCATCGCCTACTCCTGGACCGAAGATCACCTCACCCCCGGACGTCTACAGATTTACGAGGAGTGGACCACGTCAGAGGCGTTATCCGCGCACCTGGCCAGCCATTGGTATCGCGACATGGGCGCGCACCTGGCTCAGTATCCGCGCAAGCCGCTCGACAGCGTCATCAAGAAATTCCGGGTGGATCTGGAAGAGCCGGTGTACGACTCGGACGGTGTCCCGCGTGGGGACTTCTTCACGGCATGACTTCTTCACGGCGTGGAGAGTTGAACATTCACGACAGATAGCTCACGCCTGACGCCTCAAACGAGCTGAACGACACACGTGTCGTGCTCGAATGAGGTACCTAGGACCGTCACCGCGACTGATTCCAATCCGGCCGAACCCACCGACGACATCAGCGTTACGGAGGCCATCGCCCTGTGCATCTCCCTAGGCACGCTCGCCCTGGTATGCGTTAGCATCGTCCTGGTGCTGAGTCCATGAGCACGGGGCGACCCACCACCCGACCCGAGGAGACGTAATGTTCAGGAAAACACTCAAAGCCTTCATCGGTTGTACTTGGCTAGTGATTGGCGCAGCGGCAAATGGTGATAACGAAACGCCCATTCCGCTGGATGATGTACCGGCCGCTGCCATTAACGCCGCGAAGAACGCCGTACCCGGCATCGCGTTGATTTCAGCTGAAACGGAAACCGAGCGCGGCCAGACGGTTTACGAATTGGAAGGTACGGTGGCCGATGCAACCTGGGAGATCGAAGTGACATCCGCGGGCGAGGTCCTGGAGATCGAAGAGGACTAGCCAACGCTGCCCCATCGTTCACCTGAACGATGGGGCAGGCTGTCTTGTAACCCGCTACAGCTGCAGCGACTTCAGCTCGACATACTCGGCCAGACCATGAGGTCCCAACTCTCGACCATTGCCGGACTGTTTGTACCCGCCAAAGGGAGCCGACACGTTGAACGCGCCCCCGTTCACTGAAACCTGACCCGTTCGAATCTGCCGAGCCACGGCTTTGGCTCTTTCCGGGTCGCCCGAGTGAACCGCTCCGGACAGGCCAAAAACACTGTCGTTGGCGATGTCGATCCCTTCCTGCTCCGAATCGTAGGGAATGATCACCAGCACGGGGCCGAATATCTCTTCCTGAGCGATGGTCATGTCGTTGGTGACGTCGGAGAAGATGGTTGGCCGGACAAAGTACCCGGCGTTTCTGCCGTCGGGCATGTCCGTACCGCCGGCGACCAGGGTCGCGCCCTCGTCAATGCCTTTCTGGATGTAGGCCTTAACGGAGTCCATCTGCTGCTTGGAGGATACCGGTCCCATGCCCACGCCCTCTTCGAACGGGTCGCCGACAGTCACAGATTCAGCAACCGCCTTGGCGGCGGCAACCGCTTCATCCTGCTTGCTGCGCGGCACGATCAAGCGGCTCAAGGCCGAACAAACCTGACCACTATTCATGCAGATGCCGCTCGCGGTACCGCCGGCCACTGCGGCGACGTCCGCATCTTCCAGAACCAGGCAAGCAGATTTGCCGCCCAGTTCCTGGCTGACACGCTTCACTGTGCGTGCGCCAAGCTCTGCGACCCGGATGCCGGCCTCGGTGGACCCGGTAATTGAAATCATATCCACATCGGGGTGAGTGGCCAGCGCCTCGCCCACGATTTTGCCGGGGCCGGTTATCACATTGATTACGCCAGCCGGTAACTCGACCTGCTCCACCAGTTCTGCGAAGTAGTACGCCGTAAGTGGCGTATCCGAGCTTGGCTTCACGACCATCGTGCAACCCGCGGCAAGCGCCGGCGCAACCTTGGCGACGATCTGGTGAAGTGGGAAATTCCACGGCGTGATGAACGCGCACACGCCAATGGGTTCCTTCACGACAATGGAGTTGCCAATCTCCTCTTCCTTCTCCATTTCGAAGGGCACCTCTACGAAGGAACCCATAACGCCCACGGGCAAGCCCGCATGAACAGGCGTGCTGAGACCGATGGGGGTACCCAGTTCCGTCGCGCAAAGCTCACCGATGGTCTGCATGTTCTCGGTGATTTTCTGCGTAAGCTTGCTGATGTATTCCGATCGCTCGGCCGCCGTTGTTTGCGACCAGGTCTTGAACGCCTCCTTGGCCGCCGCCACCGCGGAGTCCACATCCGCCTCATTGCCCAACGGCACCACTCCGCAGATTTCTTCGGTGGAAGGATTAATGACCTCAATGGTGCCGTCGCCAGAGGGCGCCTGCCATTGGCCGTTGATATAGAAATTCTCGTAAGTGTGCATGCCGTTCCCCCTAATCAGACATCTGACGTCTGATATCTAGATTCAAATCGAGCGGAACACGGTAACACGGTACAAGATGGGTACCAAAGCCCGCCGCGGGGCAGCTGCCCACCGGTTGCGTTACCGTTATCCTGGCGCAGAACCCGCAGGAACCCGTGCATGTCCGTTTTTGAATACGTAGTCGGCATCGTTTCCATCGTGCTTGGCCTGGCACTGGCCAGTCTGCTGGGAACCATCGTCGAGACCGTCAAATACCGGCACACCGTCAACCACTACTGGGTTCACACGCTGTGGTGTGCGGCGATGGTGTTCAACATCGTCGGAACCTGGTGGTACCTGTGGCGCAGCATGAGCGGGATCGAAATTATCTCCGTCCCCCAGTTCTCGATTGCCTTGGGGCTGGCGTCGCTGCTGTACGCGATCAGCCGCCTGTTGAGCCCTGATCACACCCTCAGCAGCGCGCTCAACCTGGAAACGTATTTCTACGAGATCAAGACGCCGTTTCTGATTTGTCTGTTCGCATCACCTCTTATTGCAATGCTGTCTGGAGCAGGCGCGGGCGGGGCGAGCCCCATCCTCCCCGCAATGTTCCTGGCGGGTCTCCTCCTGACCCTGATCGGCATATTCACGGCCAACCGCCGAGCCCACGCCGCGATCGTCGTGCTGTGGACGGTCAGCTACGCAGTTCAGGAAACGCTGCAGTCACCTGTCGGTCTGCCCTAGAACTGCCGTTTCCCGCCAAACGTTGATAAAGTTGATACGTTGATGAACGGGCGAAGTTTGAACGAATGACGGAATCCAGCCCTAAAGGGCCGCGGCGCTTCACCCTCGTCAGCCTTCTGCTGCGCTTCGCCCTGGCGCTCCTGCT
>JAPUJX010000679.1 GCA_027295975.1 Gammaproteobacteria bacterium | reverse complement strand
ACTTCGTCTTCCACGACTTCAGTACCATCCTTGTTTGTTTTCCCGGGGTTACATTAATACTAATCCACCCCCCGCCTCGGTTCCTTGGATCAACAAACCCCTAGGATCCCAAAACCACCTATTAGAAAGAATAATCAATGTTGAAAGACCGGGGCTCCCACTCCGACCCCGTATGCTACACTCCGCGCGCCCAGGAATCGGGTGTTTTTGGAACCGCTTTGCCCCGCATCGATCACATACGCAACTTTTCAATCATCGCCCACATCGATCACGGAAAGTCCACGCTGGCGGATCGTCTGATCCAACTCTGTGGAGGCTTGAGCGAACGCGAAATGGAAGCTCAAGTGCTCGACTCCATGGAACTGGAGCGAGAGCGTGGCATCACCATCAAGGCCCAGAGTGTCAAGCTGCATTACCTCGCGAAAGATGGACTGACCTATCAGTTGAATTTCATCGACACCCCCGGGCACGTCGATTTCAGCTACGAAGTATCCCGCTCCCTCGCCGCCTGCGAAGGAGCACTTCTTGTCGTCGATGCCGCACAGGGTGTGGAAGCACAGTCGGTGGCGAATTGTAATACGGCAATCGATCAGGGGCTCGAAGTTTTACCGGTGCTCAACAAGATCGACTTGCCGCAAGCGGAACCCGACAGGGTGGCGAGAGAAATCGAAGATATCATCGGATTGCCCACGGACGATATGTTGTGCGTCAGCGCCAAGACCGGGAAAGGTGTGGTAGAAATGCTGGAACGCATCATCCGCGATATTCCCGGTCCGGAAGGTGATGCGGCTCAGCCATTGCAGGCGCTCATAATCGATTCCTGGTTCGACAACTACCTCGGTATCGTTTCTCTGGTGCGGGTGATGCATGGAGAAATCGCCAAGGGAGATCGGGTGGTCGTGAAGACGGCTGGCAAGGTTCACGTTACCGACGAAGTAGGGTGCTTCACGCCGAAGCGGTCGCCGTGCGACAAGTTGACGGCAGGGGAGGTGGGATACGTCGTTGCGGGGATAAAGGACATTCGTGGGGCACCCGTGGGTGACACGATCGTCAATGCATCACATCGAGATGTGCCACAGTTACCCGGGTTCGCCCGGGTAAACCCGCAGGTGTTCGCCGGTTTGTTTCCGGTGAATTCGGAAGATTTTGAATCGTTTCGCGAAGCCTTGCAGAAGCTGACGTTGAATGATGCTTCGCTATTCTACGAACCCGAGACCTCTGATGCGCTTGGTTTCGGTTTCCGCTGTGGGTTCCTTGGATTGCTGCATATGGAAATTATTCAGGAGCGCCTGGAGAGAGAATACAACCTCAACCTCATCACCTCCGCGCCCACGGTCGTCTACGAAATTCAGACACGCGACGGGAGTGTCGTACGGGTGGACAATCCTTCTTCGCTACCCCCTGACTACACAGAGATGCGTGAGCCCATAGCCGAGGTCAACATCCTCGTTCCCCAGGAATACGTGGGCAACGTGATCTCTCTTTGTGTGGACAGGCGGGGGACACAGCGGGACATGCAGTTTTCCTCCGGTCAGGTGTCCATGATCTGGGAAATCCCGTTGAACGAGGTGGTCATGGACTTTTTCGATCGGTTGAAATCGGTTAGCCGGGGATTTGCTTCCCTCGACTATGGCTTTATGAGGTTCGAAGCCGCCGATCTGGTGAAACTCGACATTTTGATCAACGGTGAAAAAGTGGATGCGCTGGCGATGATTGTACATCGTGACCAGGCCCGTAACCGAGGCTTCCTGCTGGTGAAGAAAATGAAGGAGTTGATTCCTCGACAACTGTTTGATGTGGCGATTCAAGCAGCGATTGGCGGCCAGATTGTTACCCGGCAAACTGTGAAAGCGTTACGAAAAAATGTTACTGCGAAGTGTTACGGTGGCGATATAACGCGGAAAAAGAAGCTGTTGGAAAAGCAGAAGGCAGGTAAAAAGCGTATGAAACGGCTGGGTAAAGTAGAGATACCGCAAGAGGCATTTCTCGCAGCTTTAAGAGTGGAGCGCTAGGTGTTGGATATTGACTTTCCGCTGGTTCTCAGTTGGGCTGTATTGATCTCCGGCGTCATCTGGCTCGTCGACGTCGTGGTACTCAAACCTCGACGGATAGAGGCGTTTGCTGCTCTGGAAGCCGCGAAAGGCGGCTCGGCGAAGTTAGCTGATGCGAAAACGGAGCCGCTCATAGTTGAATATGCGCGATCATTTTTCCCCGTGCTCCTGTTGGTGCTGGTGCTGCGCAGTTTTCTCGCGGAACCTTACCAGATCCCTTCGGAGTCCATGGTGCCGACCCTGCAGGTCGGTGACTTCATTCTCGTCAACAAATTCGCTTACGGCATACGGTTGCCCGTTATCGGCACCAAACTGATTGATGTCGGGTATCCTCAACGAGGGGACGTGATGGTGTTTATCCCACCTCACGACTCTCGTTATTTCATCAAGCGCGTCATTGGGCTTCCGGGCGACCATATCCGTTACGAGAACAAGGCGCTGTATATCAATGGTAAGCGAGCACCATATGAATTTGTTCGACAGTTTCGGGAAACGGTACCGTTTGCCCGCGGTTTCGTTACCGTGCGCGAATATACGGAAGTGCTGGATGGGCGCCCGCATGCGACCTATCGGTTGACCAGTTCAAATCAGTCGAAATCTCGAGAATGGGAAGTGCCTGAAGGAAGCTACTTCATGATGGGTGACAATCGCGGCAAGAGTGACGACAGCCGTAGATGGGGATACGTGCCGGAAGAGAATATTGTTGGGAAGGCGGTTGCGATCTGGGTACAGAAAGATCCAGGTTGGCATTGGCCTACCTTTGAACGAAATATGTGGATCGAATAAACCCTGGAGGTCATCAGATGCGGAATTGGAAGAAGCGGACGGGAAGATGGTCACATCAACGCGGTGCAGGTACCGTCGCCTGGCTGTCGGGTGCCGTTGTTGTCATCATCATCATTACGCTGGGTCTGAGACTGGGACCGTATTATATGGATTTCCGGACACTTCAGGCCGTGATGGCTGGCTTGCCGGCGGATGACGTGCACCAGATGAGTAACAGATCGTTGCGGGAGTTGTTGCAGAAACGATTCAAGATCAACAATATCCGCAGCATGACGGTGCGGGAAATCATTAATTTCAGCCGTACGAAGAAGTTGACCGAAATCAATATCAACTACGAAGTTCGCGAACATATGTTGTTCAACATCGATGCTGTATTAACCTTCGATGAGAGCTACAGCTATCGATAACGTCACATCCCTGACCACGCTCGAAGAACGGCTGGGCCATCACTTCAAAAACAAAAACCTGCTACTCCAAGCGCTGACACATAAAAGCCGAGGAAAAGAGAACAATGAGCGGTTCGAATTTCTCGGGGACGCCGTGTTGGGTTATGTTGTTGCGGATCTGTTGTTCTGTCGGCGCCAGGAAGCCGCGGAAGACACGTTGACCCTGATGCGTTCCAGCCTTGTGAAGGGAGAAACCCTTACGGACATAGCCAAAGGATTGAATCTGGGCGATTACCTGCTGCTGGGCGTTGGTGAGCAGAAAAGCGGTGGCCATCGCCGAAGCTCCATTCTTGCGGATACTCTCGAAGCGATCATCGGCGCGGTGCACATCGATGCCGGAGTAGAAGCCTCGACCGCTTTGGTGACCAGACTACTCGGCGGTCGACTCGAGGGTATCGATCCCCGGCGGATCAAGGATTCCAAAACTCTGCTGCAGGAATACCTGCAAGCCAAAAGCCTTCCGCTGCCCGAGTATGCGGTGATTGCGACGGGTGGGTTTGAACATGAAAAAGTGTTCAAAGTGAGTTGTCGGGTTACTCCGCTGCAGTTGGAAACCGTTGCTGAAGGCAGTAGCCGTCGTGCGGCCGAGAAACTCGCTGCCGCCGAGATGTTGACGAAGGTGCCTCAAAATGGTTGAAAAGCCCACCCGTTGCGGCTACGTAGCATTGGTGGGTCGACCCAATGTGGGAAAGTCGACGTTGCTCAATCACCTGCTGCGGCAGAAGTTGAGTATTACCTCCAGGCGCCCGCAGACCACGCGCCACCTGTTGCTGGGAGTTGACACGGAGGGACCGTACCAGGCTGTTTACGTCGACACACCCGGTATTCACCATCATGCCCGGAGGCAGATGAATCGCAACATGGTTCGATCGGCAACATCGGTTCTTCAGGATGTCGATCTCGTTGTGATGCTTGTCGAGCGGGACAAATGGACCATTGAGGACGATCTCGTGCTGGATCACGTGCGTAGGGTTCAAGTGCCAAAATTCGCACTGATCAACAAGATCGATTTGTTGCGGGAAAAAACGGCCCTGCTGCCGGCGTTGGGCCGCCTCGAGGGGTTTCATTGTTTCGAAGAATTGATTCCAGTGTCAGCCCTGCAGGGGACGGGGCTTGAAACGTTGCGCGGCCTCGTATTCAAAACCCTGCCAGTCACGCCCCATCTGTTCCCGGCAGATCAGGTAACCGACAAGTCGCAGCGTTTTCTGGTGGCGGAGATCGTCCGGGAAAAACTCTTGCGTCGTCTGGGAGAAGAGATCCCTCATCGAGTCGCGGTGGAGATCGAAGAGTTCGACGAACAACCGGATATTGTCGACATTGCCGCCAACATCATCGTGGAACGATCGGGTCAGAAACGGATAATCATCGGAAGCAAGGGTGAGAAACTCAAGTCTATTGGCAAGGAAGCACGGTTGGACATCGAACGGTTGCTGGAACGCAAAGTCATGTTACGGTTGTGGGTCAAGGTGAAACCGGGCTGGACCAACAACAATAACATGCTCCGCCGCATGGGTTATGAGTAGGGTTACCGACGAACCCGCCCTGGTGCTCCATACCAGGCCATATGGAGAAAGCAGTCTGATTGCTACGCTTTTGACGCTACATCATGGACGGGTCTCGGCGCTTGCAAAAGGTGTGCGCCGGACACGTCGGGGGCATGCCCTGCAGGCGTTGGCGAGACTGAGGACGAGCTGGTCAGGCCGCAGTTCGCTCGTTACCTTGACTCGCTTCGAAAGCGCTTCGCAAACCTGGCTCAAAGGGGATGCCATGGCGGCGGGTTTTTATGTCGCCGAGTTGATCAATCGACTCATACACGAACGGGAAAGTTTGCCGAGGTTGTTTACTGGCGCCTGCTGGGCGATCGATAGACTCAATGACGGCGCGATTGAGTTGGAGGAGGTTTTGCGCAGCTTTGAGAAGCTGCTCCTCGAAGAGCTTGGATACGGATTGGACTTCGCTCATGACGCGCAAACGGGTGCACCGATCGTCGCGTCTCGTAACTACCGGTTGGAGCCGGAGCAAGGATTTGTCCACGAGTCTGAGGAGGATGCATATTCAGGATCGACGTTGTTGGAAATAGCAGCGGGGAACTTCTCGAATTTGTTGTCGAGAAGGGCGGGGAAACGGATATTCCGTACGTGCCTGGCGCCACACCTGGGGCATAAACCGCTGGTGAGCCGGCGTCTGCTCGGCAAGAATCGGACCAGGGCGGGAATGCTCTGATGAACCGGTCGCCAAGCGGGCCGGAGACTGCGGATGGGTTGATCAACGGGCGGCCTATTGCGGGCTCCCGCAGACAACCCCGGGAAATTCAAGTGTCCGTATCGGAACTTGGCGACGACGGTCTCGGCACAGGGCGGCTCGAGCAGCGAGGCACAGGGCGCCTCGCCCAACGCATGGTTCGAGTCAAGAACGGTTTACCAGGAGAATCGGTAGCGACCAAGGTGCTCAGAAAACGTCGTGGAATCCTGTACACCGAAGCATTCTCGATTTTGGCGCCATCGCCAGACCGCCGATCGTCGGCTTGCAGCATTTTCCCGCGATGCGGGGGCTGTGTTCTTCATCATGTGGACTATCAGGTACAGTTGAACCTGAAGGAACAAACGCTTCTCAATGCACTATCGGAAACCCGGGTTGAGCCGTTGCGCCTATCCGCGCCCGTTTACGGACCGAGACTGCACTACCGCAACAAAGCAAGACTGGGCGTTCGCATCGTCGGTGATTCACCCCTGGTCGGTTTTCGCGAGTCGTTCAGCAATCGAGTTGTTCGCATGGACGATTGCAAAACGCTTATCCTGCCCTTTGCCAACGTTTTGACACCTCTGAAAGACGTTATCGGGAAGTTGCGCGTGAGGCACAAAATACCGCAGATCGAGCTGGCGGCCGGAGATACGGAGCAGGCTGTCATCGTGCGTCACCTCGAAGGTTTGCCGAAAAAAGATCTGACGCTGCTCGTCGAGTTTGCGCGACGGTGGGGGATTCGCATCTACCTGCAACCGAAAG
>JAPUJX010000678.1 GCA_027295975.1 Gammaproteobacteria bacterium | reverse complement strand
ACCGAACTCGCGGAACCGTGCCATCGCCAGACGTAGTAGCGGCCAAAGCACTGGTACCAGGAGGCCGGTGGCCACCCATCGCTGGCGCAACGAGAGCCCGGAGGCCCCGCCACCGACGAGCGTGAAATAATGCACCATATGGACGAGCAAGTGATGGCCCAGAGAGGCTTCCAAAGCAAGCTCCCGGGGCGGATCAACAGAGACCACTGTCGGACGGAAGGGACGTAGGCGACGACCGGGGCCGCGAATGCGAAAGAGGACGCGTGCCCCCGGCACAGTGGCGCCGCTGGCGAATGGTACCAGGTGGTTCCACTGTGGATAGGCGTCGAAATCCGTGAGCACAGCCCAGGCCTGGTCGGGAGTGCCGTCGATGGGTGTAGAGAACTCAAATTCTCGTGGGACGCGTAGTGCCACAAATCAACAACTTTCCTTAAACGTGAGCGCCCGTCAGCTGCAGCGCACATGCGTTGTAAGCACTTGTGCTTACAGGCCCGGCAGGACTTGACCCTAAGCCGCGAATAAAATGAGCGGCGTGGACTGAGTACTGGCGGGCTTGTAAAGAAGCCGCGCCTCTAGCGCGGCTTTTTACAGGCCCGGCAGGACTCGAACCTGCAACCGCCGGTTTTGGAGACCGGTGCTCTGCCAAATTGAGCTACGGACCTAAAAAGATTTATGCAGTAAGCGATAGGCTCTAAGCCCCCACCCCCAACCGCATATTACTTACTGCCTACTGTCTACTGCTTACTGGTTCCCGTTTCCCGCCCCCAGGGTGGCTGAGGGGACTTGAACCCCCAACCCCCGGAACCACAATCCGGTGCTCTAACCAGTTGAGCTACAACCACCATGGCCGAAAATTGCAACGGCAATGCAAGCTAGTGATGGCCTTCTAGAGGGTCAACTACAGGCCAAAACAGCTCTCCGAGCCCCTGAATTATGTCATCTTCGGGTACGGTCACACCATCCAACGACTTCACGGGCACTACCCCTCGCACCGACGTAGTAATGAATACCGCCCGCCCATCCAGTTCCTCGCGCCGGTACCGCCCTTCGTGCACGGCGATCCCCCCCCCCTCCCCCTCGCCCTTCGCGATCTCGATGACGCGAGCCCTTCCGATACTCGGCAGTATTCCCAAGTCCAGCGAGGCCACGTACAATTCTCCTTCCGCAATCCAGCAGATCGCGAACAGACTCCCCTCCGCGACGAATCCGTCCCCGGTCAGCATGAGCGCCTCGTCAGCCCCCGCGTCGCGGGCCTCCGCGCGCGCGCGATCGAACTGTTCACGATCGGTTGTCTTCACCGTATATCCCTCGTGCCGAACCTGCGATGTTACGAGCGTGATTGGATTGAGATCCGGAAGATCACGGGCGGCAAAAACGAGATCCGACCCATCCCACTCCATGCGGAGCGCGTGATCGTCGCTGCGTTCGGAGAGCTTTTCCGAAACCCGCCGAACAATGTCCGATGGCGGCGGCTCCAGGTTCGCTAGGTGCCAATTCGCGTGAAATCGAGCCAGATGCCGCTCGAGCAGCGGTATCGTCCCACCCCTCACTCTCATCGTCTCGAACACCGCAGTCATACATCAGCTCCGAGGGCCGCAATCATGGCAGCGGCCTTTCTGTTACTCTCTCTCCACTCGCGTTCCGGCAACGAGTCCCACACGATCCCCGCCCCTGCCTGTACGGCCACTCTAGCTCCTCTGAACACCGCCGATCTGATAAGTATGTTCATCTGCATTCCGTCCGGTCCCAGCCATCCCAATCCACCGGTATACGCGCCTCTCGCCACCGGCTCGAGTTCAGCGATGATTTCCATCGCGCGGATCTTTGGCACTCCAGTAATCGTACCGCCCGGAAACACCGCAGTAACTATGTCTGCGGCGGTACACTCCTCCCGCACCAACGCTTCTACCTGGCTGACGAGGTGAAATACGTGAGAATACTCCTCCACGACTTCGGTTTCGGACACGTTCAACGATCCGTACTTCGCCACCCTGCCGAGGTCGTTACGGGCCAGGTCAACCAGCATGCGATGTTCCGCGCGCTCCTTCTCGTCGAGTGTCAGCTCCGATTTCATCTCTGCGTCACGACCGGGGTCCCCGGTTTTCTTTCTCGTCCCAGCTATGGGGCGCGCCCGGATGATAAATTTGTTCGACTCCTGCACCTTGGTTTCCACCAGTAGCTCCGGCGATCCGCTCACCAGCTGCCAGTCTCCGAAGTCCGCAAACCCCATCCACGGTGAAGGATTGATCTTCCTGATGTTCAGGTAGGTCTGCCACGGCGTCAATGACGTCTCGAACAGTTGCGCGATCGAAAGATTTACCTGGTAAACGTCCCCGGCGGCAATGTATTCCTTTATATCTAGCACGGCTCGCTCGAAATCCGGCTGACCGAAGCTCTGTTGCAACAGACTCGTCTCGGGCGACCCGCCCTCGGCCTCAATCTCGCCCGCGTGATCAGCTAACTCGGCCAGGATGGTGGCGTCACCGCGCACCACTTCTCCGGATTCAATATCGAGCATCAGTTCGTACTCGGGCTCGAAAAAATCGGCCAGGGGAAGCGCGATTAGCGGTTCCCGCCGCGCAGCGCCAGGAGGAATCCCAAGGTCATAGGAAACGAAACCGTACCATCTGCTCTCCGGCGACAAGTTCTCAATCCAACCGATCCGTCCAATATCCTCCGATCCCCAGTTCAACCTGCACCTCTTCCGCTGCCCCCATGCGAGGCGGATCAAACCACTGCCCGACCCCGATTCGAGCAGTACCACGGGACGAGGCAGACAAGGTACAACTGCAATCAGAGCCGCGAGGATCGAGTTCCATTTCGCGTTCCGGGTGGAGCTCACCGGCTACTACAGCCCACCGGGCCTGGGATACCGACCTGTAAGTCTTTTGATATCAATGACTTGACTGAGTCACCGTTCGAATTGTCTCTCAATTGAATCCCTATCCTTATATTGTCCGCTGCTTCGGCCGGGGTAACCCGGCCTTTTTCTAGATGAGCGCCCAATGCCCCATAAACATATGAAACCCTTTCGAGATTTGCGGCGTCTAAGCTTACGAAGAATCTCGTCGCGGGTGGACGACGGGCAAAACATGTTGAACCATCGCCCTTGGTGGGGAGGAGCTACCGACGCTCATGTTGTTTAAAAATTACTTAGCGCTCGCGGCCACTTTTCTTTTGGCCGCCCCTGTCGTCACCGCCCAGTCAGATCTAGCCGCGCAACAGTCAGCCGCTATTTCGGTTGACGCACCAAAAATCGCATCGGCCGTACGTGCGGATCTCGGCGGACCCCGCCTCGACGGAGTCCTGGACGACGAGGTTTGGCAGCGCGCCCCTATAGCGTCCGACTTTTTGCAGCGCGACCCCGACGAGGGCGAACCGGCTACCGAACGCACCGAAGTCCAAGTCGCGTATACCGACGATGCCCTTTATGTTGCCGTGCGCGCGTTCGATTCTCAAGCCGATCAGATTAGCGCTCAGTTGACGCGACGGGACGAATACTCTCCTTCCGACTGGATTCGAGTGCAGATCGATTCCTATCATGACCGGAGGACGGGGTTCGAGTTCATCGTGAATCCGGTCGGCGTGAAGCGCGACAGGTACCTATATGACGACAACGACAGCGATTCGTCATGGGATGCCGTGTGGGACGTGGCAACCAGCATCGATAGCGAGGGCTGGACAGCAGAGTTTCGGATTCCGTTCAGCCAGCTCCGATTCACCAAGGCTGAAGAGAATGTGTTCGGCTTTAACGTCATGCGCATCATCAACAGACGGAACGAGGAACAGTACTGGAAGCTGCGCCCCAAGAACGCGTCCGGCATTGTATCCCTGTTCGGCGACCTCGTGGGCATTCGCGGAGTTGAACCGCGCAGGCGAATCGAGATTCTACCCTACACGGTACTGACGGAAGCGAGATCGCCGTCCGAGGCGGGCAATCCCTTTGTCACTGGTCAAAATTTTCGAGGTGCGATGGGCGCTGACGTCAATATCGGCATTACGTCTGCACTCACGTTGACTGCCACATTTAACCCCGATTTCGGCCAAGTAGAGGCGGATGCCGCCGAAGTGAATCTCTCGGCGTTCGAGTCGTTCTTCCGCGAGAAGAGGCCATTCTTCAACGAGGGACTCGACATCTTCCAGTGGGGTGTGACGGGTAGCGGCGGCAGAGAGCAGCTGTTTTACACTCGGCGGCTGGGACGCTCACCCCAGGGGGATGCGGACGATCGTGATGGATTCGCCGAGCGAGTTACCAACACGACGATCCTCACCGCGGCGAAGCTATCGGGTAAAACTCCCGACGGCTGGACGATGGGCCTACTCACTACCGT
>JAPUJX010000677.1 GCA_027295975.1 Gammaproteobacteria bacterium | reverse complement strand
ACCCGACTTCGACGCCGGAGTGCCTGCAATGTTTCGACCCAGGTTCTCCGCCGACGGTTCCACCCTTTATGTGTACGGATCAGACGCCGAAGGGTCACAGGGAATCTGGGAGATACCGACCGAGGGAGGAACACCACGGCTCGTTATCGAGAACGACGACGAATCTCGGTGGATTTATTCTATGTCGTTGCGAGTCCACGGTGACAGGATTTATTTCTCCGTCGCCGAATACGAGAGTGACATCTGGGTGATGGATCTGGAGTTTTGAATCCTCCCTGGTCGCTGGTTCCATAACCGCAAAAGATCAGAAGAGTGTCCTCATCGCGCCGCAGCTAACGGCCGGCGACGGCGGTGTCAATCGGGTTTCAGCACCGCGGCCGGCGGGATCCTGGATGCGCGAATCGCCGGCACCGTTGTCGCTAACAGAGCCACTATCGTCAGTCCCACCGCTACCATCACGAACATCAGCGGGTCGCGCGCGCTCGTGCCGTACATTTGGCTCGCGGTTATCCGCGCGGCCGCCCACCCCCCGAACAGCCCTACGGCGACCCCTACGCCGGCAAGCTTCAATCCGTGGGTCATGATTAGTTGAACGATGGAGCCCGACTCGGCCCCCAGGGCCATGCGAATCGCCATCTCGTTCGTCCGCTGCTGGACCGAGAAACCGATCACTCCGTAGATACCGATAGCGGCCAGTACGGGCGCGACAAAGGCGAACGCGGTCAACAGGATCACCGCGAACCGTTTGCTCGCATACGAACCGGCAATCACCGTCTCGAAAGTTGCCACACGACCCGTGGCAATCGTGGGGTCGAGCGCCGCCAAGTCGTCCCGCACGGTCTGAGCCAGCTGTAAGGGTTCACCGTGCGCCCGGACGATCAGGGTCATCCGTCGAAATGGCGCCTGATTGTGGACGAAGAACACCGCGGGCTCCGGCGCCTCGGCGAGGCTGGAGAACTTGAAGTCTTCGACCAGCCCGACAATCTCCGCTTCTTGCTCCCCGGGGTATGTACCTAAGGGACCAAAGCCAGTGGGAAGCTGGTGTAGGTACTCGCCGATTGGGTCTTCGTCGGGAAACAGCAGGCGCTTGAATGCCTGGTTCACCACCACGACCGGGGGGGAACCCCGACGATCCGTCCGTTCGAGATCTCGTCCGCCAAGCAGGGGAATCCTCATGTTCTGGAAGAAATTGGGACTCACCTGCCTCAAGAACGCCTGCGGTTCCGATCCTTGCTGAAGCGGTTCGCGATCTCTGACGAAGATAGGCACCCGGAAGTCCAGCATCGGTCCGAACGGCAGACTCGAGATCGCCGACACGGATTGCACGCCGGGCGACGCCGAGAGTCGTTCGAAGTACCGCTCGTAGAAGTCCGCGATGGCGGTGGAGTCGGCGTACGACGCAAATGGCAACGATAGTTCCGCGACGAGCGAGTTCGATGGGTCGAAACCGGGATTCTCCGCGGCCAGGTTGCGGAAACTCTTCACGAGCAGCCCTGCCTCCAAAACCAACACCACGGCGAGGGCGAGTTCCAGTGTCACCAGCGCGTTGCGCACGTTGGCGCCGCCTCTTCCGCCCGAACCCTTGGCGCCCTCGCCGAGCGCCGATCTGAGGTCCGGTGTGCCGGCCGCGAGCGCTGGGAACATCCCGAACAGCAACCCGGCGGCACCCGTGGCGCCAAGTGTGAACAGCAACACGCGACCGTCGATAACCGCCTGGTCCAGCAGGTCCATCTCTACGGGAGTGAAGAAGTGGATCCCCTTCAGTAACCCCACGGCAAGTGCCAACCCGCCCAACGCCCCGATCGAAGCCAGAGCGATGCTCTCGGTGAGAAGTTGGCGGATAATGCGAGCCCTCCCGGCACCAACCGCAGTCCGTACGGCGATTTCCGTGGCACGAGCTGCGCCCCGTGTCAGCAGCAGGTTTGCGACGTTGACCGATGCAATGAGCAGGAGCACCGCGGAGGCGCCCAGGAGAATGAGCAAGGCCGGCCTCAGGTCGCCGACAATCGTGCGATGGAGGGTCTCCATGGTCACCCCGATATTACGATTGGACTCGGGGAACTCTTGTTCCAGTCGGGTCGCGATTACCTGGAGATCGGACCGGGCGGTTTCCAGGGGCACGCCCTCGTTCATGCGAGCTACGACGTTGAGGAACCGCCCCTGTCGCGGCTGTGTGGCGTTGATTGGAAACGGTCCCCAGGCAACAGCCTTGCGAGGAAACTCGAAACCAGGGGGCGCGATCCCGATGACTTCGATGCTTAAACCCTCGGCCATGATCGACGTGCCGATGATATCGGGGTCGCCGCTGTACAGCTTCTGCCAAACGGCGTGGCCCAAAACGATCCGGAAGCTGCCTTGCTGCGTCAGCTCGGCATCTTCTTCCGTGAAGAACCGGCCAAGATGCGGTACCGCACCCATCATCTCGAATATGTTGACCGACACGGCGGCGGCGGGGATCTTTTGCGCGGTCCCATCATCGTCAGTGAACGTCACGTCGTACGGGAAAAACGCGGCGAAGTCGCGGAAGGCCTGGGATTGCTCGCGATAGTCGAAGATCTCAGTGGGGCTGAAATCGCCTTGCTCGACGCCGGCCGGCAGGTTCGTGGTCCACACGCGGACCAGTTGTTCCGAATCGGGATAGGGAAGACCCTTTAGCAGGACGCCGTCGACCGCACTGAAAATGGCGGTGGTCGCTCCGATTCCCAATGCGACCGTTGCGGCGGCAATCGCCGCGAAACCGGGATGCTTGCGGAGGTAGCGAAACGCGTACTGAAGATCCTGGCGGAACGAATCCATATACTGCCGACCTCCATCGGGGGCTTCCGATATCGCCCCTTCCCAGGGCGTGGCGAGCCGGACTATAACCGGACTATAAAAAAAAGGCGAGGATTTGTTTGCTCGTCCTCATTGCGTAGTATGGACGGCAGGATTCTCTCCTGCTAACTAGCACAAGCCGGGCGCGGGTCACGTGCTCGAGGGGAGAATTATGAGTGATGAACCTGCATGCAGCCACTATAACTGTATGTCACACGACGGATCCAGTATCCCAACAAGGAGCGAGATATGAATTGTTAGACATCTGTCCTTGATGCCATATAAGACCACAATGACTCCCCTGTTACTTCACCGTAGTCGTCAACCAAATTTGTGGTTATTTCAGTGAAATAGAAATCCAGTTGGGTTTCACGCTCATGTTGCAATGGTGAAGAACAGAAACACATTTCATACCATTCAGCGAAACCAGATTCTGTCAGCACTGCTCTTTTCATCGCAGCAACAATTTCTTCACCATCCGGTCGTTGGTTTGCTATGGTCCCATCAGTAAGTCTTAAATAAAACTCACCAACTTTATCTTCGATAATTCTTGCTTTAACTCTATATATCATATTGCTGCCAACAATAAGTGGGCTGACCGGTCTAGTTCCCATTGCAGGTGGCACCTCGCCGCCTAAGCCCGTGCGCTCACGCTGGCGCCACCGTCCCTAACCGGGTGCATCGCAAGCTGTTACCCCGAGACTCAGCCGCAGGCGACGAAGCGCCAAATCGAGTGCGGCTCCGCTACCTAAGATGAGCCCCCCGATCTGCACGGGCAGGCCGAGGATCGGCGTCGCGCCCTTGCCTAGAGCGTGTCTGCCGGACTCCGCACAGCTAAGCCGCCCCGGTTCAATATTTCTAAAGCCTGCACCAGCGCTGGCTAACGCTCGCGCTATGCAGAGTCAACGGCGTTCGCTTCCGCTTGCGCCTTTTGGTCTTGCGCGTATATCAGTGCCTGACCTCGTTCACCGTCCTTTACCGTCCTTTACCGTCTATTGTTACCTTTACGGCATCGGCTGTACGGAGTGGTTTCGATGGTAGACAGTTCTGATATCGTTTTCGAAACGTCAGCAGACGTTACCTGTCCGCACTGCGGGGAAACGGTTTCCATCCGCCTGGATCCGGGCAGCGGAACGGGGCAGGAGTATGTCGAAGACTGCGAGGTATGTTGCAGGCCGTGGCGTGTCCGGGTGCAGTACAAATTGGATGGTTCAGCGCTGGTCCAAATCGAACCCACCAATTGAACCGGCAAACTCAGTGTTCCCGAGTATCCGTTTGTCCGTAACGTCTGCTAATTGCATACTCACGTGCGGTCCTGACCGCCCCCCCCCCGCCCCAACTCCTCAGTCGTTCCAGTTCAACAATGCGTTGAAAACCATCGGCGCATCGTGGTGATTCAAGTACCGATGCATGGGATTAAAACTGAACACCACAATCCTTCCCGCGTCTCCGGCACCGGCAGGCAAATCAAAAATCGCACCATGTCCGATTATTGAGTCACTGCCGCGTACGTCGCCGCTCAGGACGTAGGGTTCGTCTTCGGGCGACTCGTCCTCACCCTCCATATCGCTGTCTTCGTCGTCACCATCTCCCTCCGCCGGCGTCGGTTCGGGTTCGTCGGGCATTCCGAGCATGTCACCGGTGGTTTCAACTTCGTCGGCTAGAGGTTTCGTTCCGTATTGGAGGACTATGGTGCCGCGATCACGAAGGGCGGTTCTCCACAGGGGGAAATTGCCACGGAAGATGTGTGTCGTGTCCGGGTAGCCATACATGAACGGGTGATCCGGTTGCCGCGCCATTGCCCTGACAACCGACCCCGGGTGTGCGAGACCGCTGGCGCTGTACGATGAAAGGGTTCTGGTTAGACCTGTCTCCGCCACGAAGCGAGCAGAATTTCCGAGTGTGATGATCGTCCCGCCGTCGTCGAGGAAATTCTGGAGTTCCATCATGCCTTCGAACCCCGGGCCCCCGGTCATGTCGTCCGTGCTGCTGGGCGTACCGTGCGACGGAAA
>JAPUJX010000676.1 GCA_027295975.1 Gammaproteobacteria bacterium | reverse complement strand
CGTTGATCTTCAGTTCGGTGTGACCTCGTTGATCTTTGCTGATGGCAAGAGTTTTGCCGCCCTGGTGTTCGTCATCAATAGCCCCGCGAACGGTCAGAAACTCCCGTTCCTTCTGAATCAGCGATATGGACCGTTGCGTGCGGAACGAACGCCCCCGCACCAGCATATGCACGGCCTCCAGTACCGCGGTTTTACCGGCACCATTGGGACCGCGGAGAAAGTTCAGACCCGGGCTCAATTCCAGGGAAACAGTGGCCAAATTGCGAAAACAGGAAATGTCGAGCCGCTCAAAATGCACGGGGCATCCTGGGATCGCCTGAATGTCTACAACCGCATGGGCATAACAACAAACGCGGCATCTTCCCTGCCTGGTCCTTCGATCAGCGCACTGCTGTTGGCATCCGACACACTGAGACGAACCTCCTCGGTATCCAGTACGTTCAACACATCCAGCAGATAACTGACATTGAAGCCAATTTCCATCCGATCGCCCTCGTAAGCCACGGCTACGACCTCTTCAGCTTCTTCCTGCTCCGGATTATTGGCCTGGATCGTGAGCAGTTCTCCTTCGATGATCAGCCTCACGCCACGATATTTTTCGTTGGACAAAATAGATGCTCGCAGGAACGCTTGTTTCAACGTCTCCCGGTCGACCATGATTGCGCGGTTGGCGTCCTTCGGGATCACTTTTTCATAGTCCGGGAATTTTCCGTCGACAAGTTTGGACGTCAACGTGTACGTTCCCCGAGTGACTCGGATATGGTTGGAACCGACGTGCAGGGTAATTTTCTCGTCGCCGCCCACCAGCAAACGGCCCAATTCAATTACCCCTTTGCGGGGTACAATAACCTGGCATCGTTCCGCCGATGATGCGCCGACGTCCACTGTACAGATGGCCAAGCGATGACCATCCGTCGCTACGGTACGCGTGTAAGTGCTTGTCACTTCCAGCAGCATTCCATTGAGAAAATAGCGCACATCTTGCTGTGCCATTGAAAAACTCACCTGATCCAGCAGATGCAGCATATCGCCCTGGGACAATTGAAATTCCAGATCCCCCGGTCCGCTTTCCACCTTGGGGAAATCCGCGGCTGGAAGCGTCGCAAGAGAAAATCGACTACGTCCAGATCGAACGACCGCTCTATCCCCATCTACCTGCACCGACACCTCCGCACCTTCAGGCAGCGACCGCCAGATATCGGTAAATTTACGAGCGGGTATCATAATTCGACCATCTTGTTCGATCGTGACCCCGCCTTCCACGGCCACGAGTTCCACCTCCATGTCCGTGCCGGTGAAGGACAAGTTTCCATTTTCGGCAACGACTAACAAATTTGCCAACACAGGCAGGGTCTGCCGACGCTCTACTACGCCGGTAACCAACTGCAGCGGGCGCAGCAGCGTTTCTCGGTCCGTGGTGAATTTCATAGTTTCCCTGACCCGGCTTGAATCTTGTCCAGAATACTCATGTATTTGGCAGAAACCAGTGCTCCAACGACCTATTATCCATGGGTTTATCAATGGGTTCAGCGCGCACGCCGCGCACGCCCCGGATTTGCGCAGCAACGAGACAACCGTACCCGTCGATAATACGCCGCCCGAGCACTAACTCGATAACGATCGATTGAGGTTTTTGTGGTCCTCGGCTATATCGGCGTTGCTAATTCTAAGTTCGGCAATTTTTCGACAGGCATGCAGGACGGTGGTGTGATCCCTGCCGCCGAACGCTTCGCCAATCTCAGGCAGAGAATGATTGGTCAGCTCCTTGGCAAGACTCATGGCCATCTGCCGCGGTCGGGCGATACTTCGATTACGCCGCTGGGAGAGAATATCGGAAATCTTGATGTTGTAATACTCGGCGACCGTTCGTTGAATATTGTCGATACGGACCTGGCGATCCTGAATGGCCAGCAGGTCGCTTAGCGAGCGTTTTACCTGCTCGATGGTGATCCTGCTGCCGGTAAAACGCGCATTGGCAATCACCCGGCGCAGCGCGCCTTCCAACTCTCGAACGTTGGAGCGAATTCTCTCTCCGATAAAAAACGCCACAGCCTGGTCGAGATCGACCTCCTCGGCTTCCGCCTTTTTCATCAGAATGGCCACCCGGGTTTCCAGATCGGGCGGCTCGACCTGAACGGTCAAACCCCAGACGAATCTCGATTTCAACCGTTCTTCAAGCCCATCGATTTCTCGTGGATAACGATCGCAGGTGAGCACCATCTGGTGTCCGCGTTCGAGAAGTCCGTTGAACACATGGAAAAACTCCTCCTGGGAACGTAGCTTTTTGGCGAAGAACTGAATGTCATCGATGAGCAGAGTATCTACCGACCGGTAATACTGCATGAAATCCAGCATGGTGCCTTGTTTCAGTGCTTGCACCATGTCCTGCACGAACCGCTGGGAGTGCAGATAAACCACCCTGGCCCGAGGATTGTTCATCCGCACCTGATGGCCCACGGCCTGCATGAGGTGGGTTTTGCCAAGTCCCACCCCCCCGTATAACAGTAGCGGGTTGTATGACTGTCCCGCGTTTTCAGCGACCTGCTGCGCGGCCGCCTTAGCTAACTCGTTAGATTTGCCTTCGACAAAAGAGGCAAAGGTGAAATCCTGGTTCATCAGCTGCACGGGCTGGGAATTGCCTCCAGTGCCATTAGCACGCAGCGGCTTGGGTTCGGCTTCGAACGAGCCACCCACCGTGCCAACGTCGAGACTCACCTCCAGTTGCATGGCCGAGTCACGAGACTGGTCCAGTAGTTCGATGATACGCGGGAGATAGGCCATCCGGACCTGATTCTTGACGTAACGATTGGGCGCCATGAGGCGCAGACGATTATCTACCAAACTTGCGTGGAGCGGTCGAATCCACATATTGAATTGTTTGGACGACAACTCGTCCTGAAGTTGATCTAGGCACTTCTGCCATGCGGAACGCCCCACCTTTTTTGGCCCCCAAATAGTACGTTCTTTTTCTCTGAGACTTGGATTTGTCTTAGACTTCGTTGGTCTGGTTTGGTCCTTCAGCGAAGTTGGACTCAGCAATCATTCTAGCCATTACCAAGCAGTCTTGGCTATGTAATCAGCACCAAAAGGAGCCGTTTTTTCAGATCAACAACAAATTCAAAAACTTAAGCTGGGATATGGGGACAGGGCGCCGCAGAGTGAAGTTGTCATAGCTGTTAGCTGTTTGTTGAAGAACCTGTGGATAGTTTTTGCGGCCGATTTTGTCCACGAGAAACACCGAGGATCTACTGCCTTTGTCCACACCTATTTACTGCCCCCATCGGATCATCAACAGTGACTTCCTGCCACTTATCAACATCCACGAGGCACTCAACAACCAACAACAATATATATTTTTTAAAACCGATTAATATTAATTGACACCGAAACTGTGGATTTCTTAGAATCTCGCTCCCTTTTTAGCTGGTAGTCACGACCGCGTAGTGACCGAGGTACCGGCAGTTGGTGAATCGATGGTCGTCTCATGAAAAGAACTTTTCAGCCAAGTAACCTGAAACGCAAACGGCGGCACGGTTTTCGTTCTCGTATGGCTACACGTGGCGGACGAAAAATCATCAATGCCAGGCGTGCCAAAGGTCGCAAGCGGCTCACCGCATAACCGCGTTGAGCAGACCCCTCGGTTTTCCTCCGAGTGTCCGTCTTACCCATAGTCGAGATTTCAACCGAGTCTTCAGACGTGCCGATATCAGAAACAGGCATGGGGCGTTACGTATCGCGGCGGCAGCGAATAGAATGATGTCCCCTCGGATGGGTTTGGTGGTGCCCAAAAGGACGATTCGTAAGGCGGTTGAGCGTAATCGTATCAAACGCGTTTTGCGTGAAGAGTTTCGCAAGCGTCGGCTCGCCCTACCGGCATTCGACATCGTTATCCATGTCATGGCGCGAGTGGACAACGCTCGGTTGCGCGCCGATGTTGACGTATTGTTTACCCGACTAGCCACAAGCGCAGGCGACGAGACATGATTCGGCAGCTTCCTAAACGGTTTCTCAAGGGCCTTGTGAGAATTTACCAGCTGACGTTGAGCCCTTTCATCGGCCGGCAATGCCGGTTCGAGCCCACCTGTTCCTATTACGCTTTAGAAGCACTCGAAGAGCATGGCGCCTTGAGGGGTACATGGCTTGCCGTCAAACGGGTCGCCCGCTGCCACCCATTTCATCCGGGCGGCTTCGACCCCGTGGAACCGGTGCACGGAGCGGCCCGTCAAACGGCTCAAGAGGAGACATAGTTTTTCATGATACCCACGGAAGTACAGCGCATTTTACTGCTGGTCGGTTTGGCGGCTACCGGATATCTGATGCTCCTGGCATGGAACGAAGACTACCTGCAGGGAGCTTCGACACCTTCGACCGACGCGACAGAGATATCCGAGCAAACCAGTTCGTCCGACATTCCTTCCGATATTTCTTCCGATGTTCCCGAATTCGGGCAACCCAGGCAGGGTAGCAGCGATGTCCCGGACGCCGCGCTCATCGGTTCCGGCGTGGTGGCATCGGGTGAGGTAACCGTGGTGGAACAACCGGACCGCAGGCAACTGGTGAAAATCACGACGCCGAAGTTGCAGATTTGGATCGATCGGGCAGGAGGAGACATCGTCGCGGTCAAGTTGCCTCTCTTTCCGGTGAATATAGAGCGACCGGAAGATCCGTATCAGTTGTTGTCCCAGGGCAACGGGCGAACCTATATCGCCCAGAGCGGGCTCCTCGGTCCGGATGGGGATTGGTTGGTGGGCTCTACCGAGCGGCCCGTATACCGTTCGGACGCCGATGAGTACGAGCTCGGCGAGCGGGAGGCGCTGGTTGTGAACCTCCGGGTAGAAAGTGGTGGATTACAAATCGTCAAAAGTTTCGGGTTCACCCGGGACGATTATCTCGTCTCCGTCGATTATCGGGTCGAGAACCGCAGTGGATATCCCATCGAGGCGCGTTTCTTCGCGCAACTCAAGCGGGACAACAATGAACCTGAGGGTGGTGGGTCCTTCTCCCTGGGTCCCCAACCCTACCTTGGCGCGGCGTTGACTACCCCCGAGTCGCGATACGAGAAACTCGATTTCGACGATCTGGATGACGACGGCCCCTTCCGGCTCCAGGTTCAGGGGGGCTGGATCGCGTTTCTTCAACACTACTTCCTGAGCGCGTGGATCGCCCAGCCCGAAGAAACCAATTCATATTTTGCTCGGCGGCGCGACGATGGTTTATACGTCTTCGGTTACGCCGGCCCGTTCAAGAAAGTCGCGGATGGTGCGGTGGGTGAGTGGTCTACACGTTTTTATGCCGGGCCAAAAGATCAAAAAAGCCTGGAGAAGATCTCGGCAAATCTGAATTTGACCGTGGACTACGGTTTTTTATGGTGGATTGCGCAACCCTTGTTCTCCCTTCTGGATTGGTTTTATGGAGTCGTAGGGAATTGGGGTTTTGCGATCATCCTGCTGACCGTGCTGGTCAAGGCGATTCTCTATCCACTGTCCGCCCATAGTTACAAATCCATGGCTAACATGCGCCGTGTCGGTCCGCAGATGAAACGACTACAGGAGCGTCATGCCGACGATCGCCAGAAGTTATCCCAGGAAATGATGGCGCTCTACAAAAAAGAGAAGGTCAATCCCCTTGGCGGCTGCCTGCCGATGTTGTTGCCCATGCCGATTTTCATTGCCCTGTACTGGGTGCTGTTCGAAAGCGTGGAGCTTCGCCATGCCCCATTCATGTTGTGGATAAACGACCTCGCCGCCATGGATCCGTTTTTCATATTGCCCCTGGCAATGGGTGCGAGCATGTTTCTTCAACAGTCGCTGAGTCCAGCCGTCGGCGATCCCATGCAGGTGCGCATGATGAAGATGATGCCCATCATGTTCACGGTGTTGTTTCTTTTCTTTCCCGCGGGGTTGGTGTTGTACTGGCTGGTGAACAACGTATTGTCCATTGCTCAGCAGTGGTACGTCATTCGTAAGACCGAGGCTGCGCAAGCCAGCAAACCCTGATCGTCCCATGATTGCGGCTCGAAACGAAACCATCGCTGCCGTGGCGACGCCACCGGGGCAGGGAGGAATTGGCATCGTGCGATTGTCCGGTCCCGGCGCCAAAACCATTGGGGAAGGTATTACCTGCCAGTCGCTCCTGCCTCGAAAGGCCGTGTTCGCAGAGTTCAGAAATCAATCGGGTGAGGTTCTCGACGAGGGTCTGGTGTTGTATTTCGTGGCACCGCATTCGTTTACCGGTGAGGACGTCGCCGAGTTGCAAGGTCACGGTGGTCCGGTGGTCATGCAACTGCTGCTCGACGAAGTTTTGCGCCGAGGTGCTCGCCTGGCACGTCCCGGTGAATTTACCGAACGCGCTTTTCTGAATGGAAAAATGGACCTCGCCCAGGCGGAGGCCGTTGCCGATCTGATTGCGAGTTCATCGCGCATGGCCGCGAAGGGCGCGCTGCGTTCCCTCAGGGGAGAGTTTTCTCGAGCCGTTGGCGATCTCGATCAACAGGTGCTGCAGGTGCGCGTGTACCTCGAAGCGGCTCTGGATTTTCCGGATGAGGACGTCGATTTTCTGAGTAGCGGTCAAGTTGTGGAGCGTTTGCAGACAATACACGAAGAGCTTGCCAACCTCCTTGAGAAATCGGCCCAGGGTGTCCTCCTGAACGACGGTATCACCGTGGCAATCCTCGGCGCGCCAAACGTGGGTAAGTCGAGTTTATTGAATCTTCTGTCCGGGGAGGAACGCGCCATCGTAACCGACATCCCGGGTACGACCCGGGATTTGCTCCACGTCGATCTCACGCTCCAGGGTCTGCCCGTCCGGATCGTAGATACCGCTGGCATTCGGGACTCGGTGGATCCGGTGG
>JAPUJX010000675.1 GCA_027295975.1 Gammaproteobacteria bacterium | reverse complement strand
CCCTGCAACTGCCCCGCGAATATCCGTGCGGCCGTGACCGTGCTGATGCCCATCCCATCGCCAATAAAGAGAATGACATTACGTTTCTGGTTCTGATCGACGACCGGTGTTGACATGCAACCGCTGGTGAGCAGCCCCAGTAACAGGCCTGCCGTCACGGCAAAGTAGCCTCGTCGCATTCGGTGGTGCCTCCATATGATGGCGATAGGTAGAAGCGGTGTTGGAATTATCCAGTTGGTCCCCGTCCGAAAAATTGCCTTCGACAGGCAATATTTCTGGTCGTCACATTGTCTGAACCTCGCATTTGCCTGGCATGAACATCCAAACCTTCACGCCCGCGGCTCACGCATCGTTACGAACTCCTCGGCTGCCGTCGGATGAATGCCGATGGTTTTGTCGAACTGCGTTTTGGTGGCACCGGCGACGATCGCCACGGCGATGCCCTGGATGATCTCCCCCGCCTCCGGCCCAACCATATGGGCTCCCACCACTATGTCCGTCGCCCTGTTGACCAACAGTTTCATCATCGTGCGTTCGCTACGTCCGGACAAGGTATGTTTCATCGGTTTGAATTCTGATTGATAAACATCGATCTCCCCGTAACGCTCGACAGCCTGCTCTTCGGTTAACCCGACGGTCCCGATGTTGGGCTGGCAGAATACCGCGGTTGGAATGTTTTCATAATCTATCTTCTGCCTGGTCCGTTCGGAGAAGAGATTGCCGGCCAGACACATACCTTCGGCGATAGCGACGGGGGTGAGTTGCACGGCGTCAATGACATCGCCAATTGCATAGATATTCGGTACCGAAGTCTGGTAGTAGTCATCCACCACGATGCCGCCTCGTTTGCTCAACTCGACGCCCACCGTTTCCAGGCCGAGATCTTTCGTGTTCGGCGTTCGCCCGGTTGCATACATCACCAGATCGGCATCCATCGTCGTGCCATCACCCAGCAGCAGGCATTTTCTCCCTTCCCGTTCTTCGATACCCTGCACTTGCGTGTCAAAGTTGAGGCGAATGTGTTTTTCCCTGAGTTCTCCGGCAACAAACTCGCGCACCCCATGATCGAAACCGCGCAGGAATAAATTGCCCCGGTAGATGAGCTCCGTTTCCGCCCCGAGCCCCGCGAAAATTCCGGCGAATTCGACGGCGATGTAACCGCCGCCGACCACCACCACCTTCTCGGGAAACTCCTCCAGATAGAACGCTTCGTTCGAGGTTATGACAAACTCGTCACCCGGAAACTCGGGCACGCTCGGCCAGCTGCCGGTAGCTACCAGTATGTACTTTGCGGTGTAAGTGCCGTCCTCCATGACCAGGGTGTGGGCGTCTTCGAGTCGGGCTGTACCGAGCTTCAGCGCGACACCCGCGTTCTCGAGCAGGCTTTCGTATATGCCGTTGAGCCGTTCTATTTCTCTGGTTTTGTTGTCTCGAAGTCGCCGCCAATCGAAGCCCCGGTTTTCGATATTCCAGCCGTAGGCTTTTGCATCTGCAAAGTCCTCCGAGAAATGTGAGCCGTAGACGAAGAGTTTTTTCGGTACGCAGCCCACATTCACGCAGGTTCCACCCAGGTAGGTGTTTTCGGCGATCGCAACCGAGGCTCCGTAAGAAGCTGCGATGCGGCTCGCACGCACACCACCCGATCCGGCGCCGATCACAAAAAGATCGTAGTCGTAGTTCATAGGTTTTTCGAAGTTCAGTATCCCGTCGGCAATTATAGCGGGAATGGCTCGGGTCCAGGCACGGGAACCTCCCGCAGCCTAATTGATCCCTCCTCAATTGCAATGGTCAAGCAGCGCCACCTAAACTGCAGGTCTGGATGTGACGCTGGTCGTATTCATACGGGCGGACCGTCTCTGCACGAAGCGGTCATCAAACCCCAGGCAAACGAGGATAGACAACTTGAAAATCACCATGTTCGGCACCGGTTATGTAGGTCTGGTCACCGGAACCTGCTTCGCCGAGATGGGTAACGACGTACTTTGTGTCGATATCGACTCGGGCAAGATCGAAGCGCTGCAAAAGGGGGAAATTCCCATCTTCGAGCCGGGACTCGAACAGATGGTGCGCGCCAACCGTGAGGGCGATCGCCTGCGTTTCACCACCGATGTCGCACAAGGCGTCACCCATGGCCAGTTGTTGTTCATCGCCGTCGGTACCCCTTCGGACGAGGACGGGGCGGCGGATCTGCGTTATGTGATCAATGTGGCCGAGAGCATCGGCAAACACATGCATGAGCCCAAGGTAATCGTCGACAAATCTACCGTACCGGTCGGTACCGCGGACACGGTACGTCAGACGATCGCAGGTGTTCTGGAGAAACGCGGCACAACCATCGAGTTCGATGTCGTTTCCAATCCCGAATTTCTCAAGGAAGGGGCAGCCATCAGCGACTTCATGAAACCGGATCGCATTATCATCGGCACCAGCAGCCCCGGTAGCGCGGCCCTCTTGGAAGCTCTATATGCGCCATTCAATCGAAATCACGACAAGGTTGTGCATATGGATGTGCGCTCGGCAGAACTGACCAAATACGCCGCAAATGTAATGCTTGCGACCCGAATCAGCCTCATGAACGAGCTCGCCAATCTTGCCGACCGTCTTGGTGCCGACATCGAGGACGTTCGCCGAGGCATCGGTTCCGATCCGCGAATCGGCTACCACTTCATTTATCCAGGCACCGGTTACGGCGGATCCTGTTTCCCGAAAGACGTCAAAGCGCTCATCCACCTTGCGGAGCAGAATGGCTACGACGCTTCCATAGTCAAAGGGGTGGAAGCCGTAAACGAGCGCCAGAAGCGCATCCTCTTCGAGAAAATGCGCCACCACTACAAAGGTGACTTGAAGGGCCGGACGTTTGCAATCTGGGGTCTCGCCTTCAAACCCAATACCGACGACATGCGCGACGCTCCGAGTCGCACGATCCTCGAACTCCTATTCGCAAGCGGTGCTTCGGTGCGCGCCTACGATCCCGCTTCCCTCGCGGAAGCCGAGCGCATATATGGAGATCGCGGCGATCTTGTTTTATGTGCCGAGCGGGACGATACCCTGCGCGGCGCGGACGCGCTGGTAGTGATTACCGAGTGGAACGAGTTCCGCAGCCCCGATTTTCATGCCATCGGGGAGCAACTATCGGAGTCTGTCATTTTTGATGGTCGCAATCTCTACGATCCGGATTATCTCAAGCAGCTCGGTTTCGCCTACTATGCGATCGGACGTGGAAATACCTCCTGAGTCGGGGGGTTGAGAGTTTCGAGACCGGGGGTTGGTGCCGTGCCTGATCGTTGACGTTTTAGGACAGATATTCAGGGACAGATATTCAGGACACCCATGGACAGATATTCAGGACACCCATCAATTTTGGACACGGTGTTTCGATTAGAAGATATTCAGACAGATATTCAGGACACCCATCAATTTTGGACACGGTATTTCGATTAGCGGAAGAAGATGGGGACACCCAGCATTTGAAAATATGATGGGGACACGAGTAATTGGTACAGTTAGTGGGTGTCCTGAATTAGCCGAATTAGAGTTCCGTGTCGAGACGATCGGCAGATTGCTCTGGTACTTTACCCAGACCCCAAATCCACATGCCATTACAATCCAACCGGTCTCGACGATTGTGGAGTTTAATATGGAATACGTTCATCCGGAATTGCTCATCAACCCCGAGGCGTTGGAAAACGCTCTGGACGACCCCGGGCTGCGAGTGCTCGATACCACAGTTTTCCTCAAACCCGCGGCAACCGGTTATCGGGCCGAGAGCGGTCTGGAAAAATACATTGAAGGTCACATCCCTGGTGCCACATTTGTCGATCTGATCAAAAAGTTCTCCGACACCTCGAGCGGTTTGGGCTTCACTTTGCCTGGTACGGCCGAATTAGCAGACGCATTCGGTGACATAGGCGTCAGTAGGGAGCATCGGGTAGTCGTCTACTCCTCCGGGCACATGATGTGGGCGACGCGGGCGTGGTGGCTGCTGCATTACTGCGGTCACACAAAGGCAGCGGTGTTGAACGGCGGGCTCGAGCGCTGGCGGGCGGAAGGGCGCCCGCTGACACAAGAGGTCACCTCTTATCCATCCGAGTCCTATGAGGCAACGCCCCGCGCGTCGAGTTTCGTCGGCCTGGAAGACGTAAGCGAGGCACAGATGCAACCCGGCACCTGCACTGTCAACGCGCTTCCCCCGGCAGTTTATGCCGGGACGGGAGACCAACACTATGGTCGCAGAGGACATATACCAGGCAGCATCAACCTCCACTATGACGACCTTCTGGAAAACGGCAACTTCCGTGGACCCGCACAGTTGCGTGAGGTTCTCGCAAAATACGGTCTTCTCGACGCGGCAAAAGTGATCACCTACTGCGGAGGAGGCATCTCCGCCACAATAGACGCTTTTGCTTGCCTGTTGATCGGCAAACATGAAGTGGCTGTGTACGATGGCTCGATGTCTGAATGGGTCCGTGACGAATCTCTACCGTTAACTACCGGCCAGGCGCCATGAGTCCACTTTTTCGATCTTGAAAGCCCTGGATTTTCAGTCCGTTTTCACCGCGAATCTTTGTGAAAGGCTGCTCCGATGAGAATGATTCTCATTCCAAAAACGATTCCGCAGAACCCACTTTTTTAGGGATAAACTCACAGTCGGTCATGACCGCACGTGGCGTTCAGCGACTGGTAACCCTGTACTCGGATTATGACTTGACACTGTATATACATACAGGCAATCTGGACGGCCCTGTATAAAAATACAGTATTCATATGGTCGGTTTT
>JAPUJX010000674.1 GCA_027295975.1 Gammaproteobacteria bacterium | reverse complement strand
TCGGGGCCCAACATCATGTTGCTGTAGTTCTGTGAGCGTATATCGGTGACTATGAGCCGGCCGTTGATACATTGTGCGTCGGTAACTTCGGGTTCGGGCTCACCAGCCACTTCGTGAGCCACTGCGCCTAAATTGAGTGCGTGTGAGGCGTGTGCGCCGTCGGTCTGCCACGACAGCGGGTTCACACAGATATCTTTGGCGGGATCTCGAAATTGCGCCGCCGCCATTCCAACGGTGTTCCAGGTGACCTGACAGCCGGTCTCGGTCGGGGTGTTACATACGGGAATCCCGTTGCTGCCATCGAGAAAATATCCTATGGGATAGGCGGCCACCATGCGCTCCTGTAGCTCGGTTCCAGCGATCTCTTCGGCGAGCAACTTGTCCGAGTGGGTGGAACCCTGGCTGTGCCCCGCGAGAATAAACGGTCGGCCATGATTGTAGTGCTCGAGGTAGTAGTGAAAAGCGGTCAATACGTCCTCATAAGCCAGGTCGATGGCGCGTCCACCATCGCCTTCGAGATCAAAAAATGAATACAGGGTTGCTTGTCGGTAGCGGGGTGCATAGATTTTGCAGCATCCGTTGAAAACACTTGCTTGATTACGCAGCACAAACTCGTCCGTCATTGTGTTTGTGGTTTCGTGTTCGAGGGGCTGGTTCCAGCTGTCCGAAGTGAGATAGGTGGTTGGATGGATGAAAAAAACATCCACTTCCGCGCTTGCCTGATTGTCTGGATAGGCGCCTACGGGTACTACGTCCGCCAGGTCTTCACGGCCAGGCAGGGCCGCCCAATGATGGGAATTGGCGTAATCGGGCGCCGCTGGAGGCGTCGTTTCGTCGAAGCCGACGCCGGGCTGCAATGTCATGGCCATGAGAACAAATTGCAGTGTGTCACGAAACACGATCGCGAGGCCGATCACGACAACCACCACGGCGCCAATTACCAGTAGAACTTTTTTCATTGTCTGTTGAACTCCAGGGCCAAACCTGACGGACCGTCCAGCAATTGCCCGTCTCGATAGCGAAGATTGCCGTTCACCCAGGTGGCACGCACCCGGGCATGTAGATCGATGCCTGAAAACGGGCTCCACCCACACTTCGAGTAGATTTCCAATGGGTCGGTGTTCTCATTGGGGTCGATGAGGACCAGATCTGCAAAATAGCCCTCCCGTATGAAACCGCGATCTTTCACGCCGAACAATCGCGCCGGGGCATGGGCGGTTTTTTCCACCACTTTCTCGATGCTGAGCATGTTCTGTCTGGTAAGTTCCAAAAGAGAAACCAATGCATGTTGCGCCAGCGGCAGTCCGGCAGGTGTTTGCATGTAGGTCCCGGCTTTTTCTTCCACGGTGTGCGGAGCATGGTCGGTAGCGATAACGTCGATGCGATCTTCGTTCACGGCCGCAAGCAGAGCGTGCTGATCTGCGGCTGTTTTGATGGCTGGGTTACACTTGATGTCCGCTCCTTTTTTTGCATACCACCCGTCGTTGAAGAACAGATGATGTACGCAGACTTCTGCGGTGATGTGTTTTTCGGCGAGGTCGCCTGGTGTGAACAACGCCATTTCCCTGGCTGTGGTGAGGTGCAATATGTGCAGGCGCGAACCGTGGCGGGTAGCGAGTTCCACAGCCAGCGAAGAAGATTTGTAGCAGGCTTCCTCGGAGCGGATGCGTGGATGTTCGGCGAAAGGGATGTGGTCTCCGTACTTCTCGAGGGCTTTTTGCTCGTTGGCTAAAATGGTCGGCGTGTCTTCGCAGTGGGTGGCAATGATGAGTGGCGTAGAGGCAAATATGCCCTCCAGGGTTGTTTCGTCGTCCACCAGCATGTTGCCCGTGCTTGCACCCATGAACACCTTGACGCCGCAGGCAAGTCCCGGGTCCACGGTCTTGATCAACTCCAGGTTGTCGTTGGTGGCGCCGAAGTAGAATGCGAAGTTGGCCGCCGAGCGTTCGCTTGCTCTGGTGTGTTTGTCCAGGAGAGCCTCATGAGTGACCGTTTGCGGATTACAATTCGGCATTTCCATGTAACTGGTGATGCCGCCGGCCACGGCAGCGGCGGATTCGGTGCGGATGGTGCCTTTGTGCTCAAAACCGGGTTCGCGGAAATGAACCTGGTCGTCGATCATCCCCGGCAGCAACCAGGCTCCGTTTGCCTCGATGATTTGTACTCCGGCAGGAGCGGACAGGTTTATTCCCGAGATGCGGCCATTCTCGATGAGCAGGTCGCCTGCAAAGATGGCGCCCTCGTTGACGATACGGGCGTTGGCGACCAGAAAGCCGTTGCTCACGGGCGGATACTTAGCTCGGCTTCGATTTCCACGGGGACCCCGAACGGCAACTCGGCCATACCCACGGCGGAACGCGTATGAGCACCTCGTTCGGCACCGAATACGTCAAGAATCAGTTCCGATGCACCGTTGATCACGCCGGGCAGCGCATTGAAGCCCGGTGTGACGTTCACCATACCGAACAGCCTGAGCCAGCCCGTTACCCGGTCGAGTTCACCGAGTGCCGCTTTGAGGCTGGCGAAAAAGGCGAGTGCAACACGTTGGGCCGCGGCATGACCCTGCTCGGCGGTCAGATCGGACCCCACCTTGCCGAGGGGTCTGGCCAACGAGCCGTCGTCGGCCAGAGGGACATGACCCGAAAGGAAAAGACGATTGCCGTCCAGACGAACTAATTCGAAAGGTAAATTGCCTGTATTCATGGGAGCGGGCAGGGTGAACCCCAGTTCCGCTAACCTTTTCTCGGGCGTACTGTTGCCGGACATCACTTCCCCCGTGACTGTTTCACACTAAGCCTACTTGAGAGTTTCGGCCGTGGCTATGCGTGAGGCGGATGTGCGTTTGATCACGTTGAAGAATTCATGGGGTACCTATACTTGCCCCGAATTTACCAACTCATGAGTTGGAGGGTTTTGTGCTCAAAAATGTAGCCAAGTCTGGCTGGATCATTGTTTTGTTGCTGACCGGTCCGGCGTACGGCGATACGGTGTTTGGAATTTACGCGGGAGCGGGTAGCTGGCAACAGGAGTTCTCCGGCGATATTACGTCCGGAACCACACCTGTGGATATCGAAGATGACCTCGCGCTCGCGGACGAGAACAACAACATTTTTTATCTGGCTTTGGAACACGGCGTGCCGTTCCTCCCGAATCTGCGTGTGCAGCATACGGAAGTCGTGGTTTCCGGGAATAGCACGCTGACACGTTCTTTCGACTTCGATGGAACCACCTTTAACGTGTCTGACGCGGTTGCGACGGATGTGGATCTGACCCAGACGGATCTGGTGCTGTATTACGAGGTGCTCGACAACGTCGTCTCCCTGGATCTGGGAATGGCGGCACGAAAGGTTGATGGCTTTTTCGAGATAGCGACAAACCTCGAATTCGCCCGCGCTGAATTCGATGGTGTGTTGCCGCTGCTTTATGGCAGGGTACGTGCCGATCTGCCGCTCACTGGATTGTGGGTGGGTGCAGAGGTGCAAGGCCTCAGCTACGACGGTAACCGGCTCATCGACGCTAACGCTCAGGTGGGTTGGGAATCGCCCTGGGGACTCGGCGCCGAAGGCGGTTGGAGGACGTTCCAACTGGATCTGGAAGATTTTGATGACGTCGATAGTGCTTCGTTGGACATCAGCGGACCTTACTTCGCGCTCAACTTCCACTTCTAGTCTATTCGCAATGTTGCCCCTGACCAGGGCAAGGTTGCTCCCCTGCTGCGCGGGTTCCGTATAATGACCCGCCATGAGCCGAGCTATAGTAACTGAACTGCTTCGGGCGAACCTCCCGGCCCGGAGCCTGATAACCGATCCGAAAGCCCTGAAACCCTACGAGACCGATGGGCTGACCGCGATCCGCGAGTTACCCTGGTTGGTCGCCCTCCCCGAAAACGTCCGCCAGGTTGAGGCCGTCGTCCGCATCTGCCGCGGCCACGGTGTGCCGCTGGTAGCGAGGGGTGCGGGAACGGGCCTGTCCGGAGGCGCGCGTCCCCATAAAGACGGCATCGTATTGGGGTTGTCCAAACTCAACAAAATTCTTGAAGTCGACATCGACAACTGTGTGGCTAGAGTAGAGCCAGGGGTGCGCAATCAGGCCATCAGCGACGCCGTCGCGAAACACCGGCTCTATTACGCCCCCGACCCGTCCTCGCAGATCGCCTGCAGCATCGGCGGAAACGTCGCGGAGAATTCCGGTGGGGTGCATTGCCTCAAGTACGGTCTGACGGTGCACAACGTTGTGGGGCTCACGGTGCTTACCGTGGACGGTAGTTTCCTCGAACTTGGCGGTAAGGGACTCGACAGTCCCGGTTATGACCTGATGGCCCTGCTGTGTGGCTCCGAGGGAATGCTCGGTATTGTCACCGAGGTAACCGTGCGGCTTTTGCCGATGCCACCCGAAAAAAGGGTGTTGCTTGCTGCATTTCACGAGGTGAAGGCAGCGGCCGATGTGGTCGGCAACATCATCGGGCAAGGGCTTGTGCCTGCGGGTCTCGAAATGATGGATCGTCTTGCCATCGAAGCCGCGGAAGACTATGTACATGCCGGTTATCCCCGTGAAGCGGCCGCCATCCTGCTTTGCGAGTTGGATGGGGTGGAGGCCGAAGTTGAAAGTAACCTCAGTTTCGTTTCCCACCTGCTCGAGGAAGGTGGCGCCTACGACATACGTGTTGCGGTCGAGCCCGAGGAGCAGGCCCGCTTCTGGATGGGACGCAAAGCCGCGTTTCCGGCCATGGGGAGAATTTCGCCGGACTACTACTGCATGGATGGCACGATTCCGCGCGCCCGCTTGAGCGAGGTGCTGGAGAACATCGAGCAGCTTTCCAGGCATTACGGATTGAAAGTTGCCAACGTATTTCACGCCGGTGATGGCAACCTGCACCCTTTGATCCTCTACGATGCAAATGAACCCGGCCAGCTCGAGCGTACCGAAGAAATGGGTGGCAGGATACTCGAACTGTGCGTTGCGGTGGGAGGCAGCGTGACCGGCGAGCACGGCGTCGGCGTTGAGAAGCTCGATCAGATGTGCAGCCAGTTTTCCGCTACGGAGCTGGATCAGTTCCATCGATTGAAAGCGGCGTTCGATCCAGAGTTGTTGTTGAATCCGGGTAAGGCGATTCCGACGCTTAGCCGCTGTTCGGAGATCGGTGGGATGCACGTTCACGATGGCAAGTTGCCATTCCCACATCTGGAGCGTTTTTAACGTGGCCGCGAACGCCGACCAGCAAGATCGGCTTGTGGAGGCAGTTGGCGCGGCGTTTGCGGAACGGTTGCCATTGCAGATCGCAGGTTCCGGGAGCAAGGTTTTCCTCACGGAACCAGGGACGTCCCGCGGTCGAGCAGATGTCGGCAGATTGCTTTCCGTGGCCGAACACAGCGGCGTTACGGAGTACCGACCGGAGGAACTCGTCGTTACTGCCCGTGCCGGAACTACGCTGAAAGAACTCGAGCAGCAATTGGCCCGGGAGAGACAGATGCTGCCTTTCGAACCGCCCCGGTTTTCCGGAGCCGGGACCTTGGGAGGTGCCATTGCGAGCGGGCTTTCCGGGCCCGGACGTCCGTGGTATGGCTCGTTGCGCGACGCCGTTCTCGGAGTGGAGATGATCAACGGCCGCGGAGAATTTCTCCGGTTTGGTGGCCAGGTGATGAAAAACGTTGCCGGATACGACGTTTCCCGTCTCCAGGCGGGTGCTTTTGGCACCCTGGGGGTGCTGTTGTCCGCGAGCATCAAGATATTGCCGAAACCCGTTCACGAGCTGACCTGCGTTATTGCGCTGGAGGCGGAAATCGCGCTCGAGAGACTTCGGGAATGGGCACGTTTGCCGTTGCCCATAACGGCAACATGTCATGTCGACGGCCAACTCAGGGTTCGTTTGTCGGGTGCCGAATCGGCGGTGGTGTGGGCTGCCGGGCACATTGGGGGAGATGTTGTGCACGCGGAGCCGTTCTGGAGTCAGGTGCGCAATCATGAGATCGATTTTTTCAAAAGGGAAGGTACGTTGTGGCGCCTGTCACTGCCGCCGAATTCGTTGCTGACAGACGAACCCACGCTGATCGAGTGGGGCGGCGCCCTACGGTGGGTGCGGAGCGAACAGGCTATGTTCGATTGGGCACGTCAACAGGGCGGTTATGCTTTGCCATTCAACGGCGATTACAGCACGCAGTATTTTTTGCAAGTCGATCGCGGGCTGCGAAAACGGATCAAAAAGGCGTTTGATCCAGCCGAGGTGTTAAATCCCCTTACGGATGTGGTTCCCGATGCAAACTAAGCTTCCTCAGGCGTTCAGGGAATCGAAGCAGGGTAAACGTGCTGACGAAATCCTGCGCAGTTGCGTACATTGTGGGCTTTGCAACGCCACGTGTCCAACTTACCAGGTACTCGGGGACGAACTCGATGGACCTCGCGGAAGAATCTACCTGATCAAGGAGATGCTGGAGGCACAACGGGCCGATAACGTTGCCCAAACCCATCTGGATCGCTGCCTGACCTGTCGTGCCTGCGAAACCGCGTGTCCCAGCGGGGTGGCATACGGTGAGTTGTTGGAGATCGGTCGCGATTTCATCGAAGAGCACGGCAGGCGAGGCTTGATCGACTCCAGCATACGGCGCTGGCTTGTCTCGGTCGTGCCCGATGTGGCGCGCTTCAAGCGCTGGTCCAGCCTCGGGCGAGCAGTTCGCTGGATGCTGCCGCGCAACCTGAAAGAGCAGATTCCGCAACGAAGCCCTGCTACCCCATACGTTTTCGAACGTCGAGAGCGGCAGGTGCTGGTACTGCAAGGTTGTGTTCAACGCATCGCCACTCCTAGGGTGAACGCATCCCTTGCCGCGCTTCTGGACAGCCGGGGTGTTGAGGTGGTTTACGCCGACGAGGAAAGTTGTTGCGGGTCCCTGAGCCTCCACTTGAGCAACCACGGCGAAACCAGCACAACGCTGCGCAACAACATCGACGCTCTGCTGCCGCTTCTCGACGATGTCGAAGCCGTGATTTCCACCGCCAGTGGCTGCGGGGTAACGCTGAAGGATTATCCCCGCTTGCTGGCTGACGACAAGACGTATTTTCCCCTGGCATGCCGCTTGGTCGACAAGGTGGTGGACGTGAGTGAGTATCTGTCCCGGTTGGGGCTGCTGTGGGATAAAACCGCTGAATACCAACGTGTGGCCTGGCATTCACCGTGCACGTTACAACATGGCCAGCGGATCGCGGGAACCGTCGAGAAGCTGTTGCGAAGCGCCGGTTATGAACTGGTTGACGTCCGGGACGCACATCTTTGTTGCGGATCGGCAGGCACCTATTCGCTGCTGCAACCAGAGCTTGCGGGCCAGCTCAGAAGTCAGAAGCTCGAAGCGTTATGCGAAGAATCCCCCGACGTGATCGCGACGGCCAACGTTGGCTGCCAGATGCATCTCTCAGGTGGCGGCAACAACGTGCCGGTCGTACATTGGCTGGAGCTCTTGCGTTGAGGCTCGGATCAGCAGCCAACAGACTCCCCGAGGAAATTGTTACCGCGCGGTTGATCCTCCGGGTACCTACAGCGGCTGATGCCCCGCCGCTCAATCAGGCGGTGTGTGATTCCTTTGCCGAACTCAGCGCGTGGATGGAATGGGCCGTCGAGCCGCAGACGATGGAAAAATCGGAAGAATTTTGCACCGAAGCGCGAGGGAAGTGGCGCGACGATCGCGAATATGCGGTGCTGATGGTCCTCAAGGAAAACGGGGCGATAGTTGGTGGGTGCGGATATCCCAGGCTGGATTGGGAGGTGCCGAAATTCGAAATCGGCTACTGGTGTAACAGCGCCCACGTGGGTCTCGGGTTTGTCAGCGAGGCAACACACGCGTTGACTCGGCTGGCGTTCGACGAGTTCGATGCCGCCCGGGTGGAAATACGCATGGACGCCAGGAACGAACGCAGCTGGCGGGTGGCGCAAAGGTTGGGATTCGAGTTGGAGGCGGTGCTTCATGCGGATACCCGCACTAGTACGGGGGACCTGCGCGATACCCGAATTTATGTATTGCTCGATGGTGCCGGTTTGAAGCCTCCGGTTGTATCGACGTGATCCGTGCGGAGCG
>JAPUJX010000673.1 GCA_027295975.1 Gammaproteobacteria bacterium | reverse complement strand
TCGTCCAAATCGGATCGTCGTGAGTGATATCTATACCTCTTCGGCAGCCGAGGGCGCCGGGCTGCGCCCTGGCGACAAGGTGATCGCCATGGCAAATTCGCGCGTCTACTCTGTAGCCGATCTCCGCTCTATCGCCACCAGCGGCACGGAAGGCGAACTGATCCCCGTAACGATCGAGCGGCAAGGTAGCCAGTTTGAAGTGTTCATGCCGCGTGGGCCGTTGGGCGTGCGCACCGAGCGAGGTTACGAAAACCCTACTCCAGACGGCGGTTAGCCGCCTTTCCAAGTTCTAAAAAACCGACGGGGATTCGGCTTTCCAGCGTATGAATACCCAAGAGCACCTCAGGAGAAAATTCGATGCGCTATGCCACCATGCTACTTGTCACAAGCCTGCTCGCGACGGCGGCACTGGCCCAGCAAGGGCAAGCGCCACGCGGCCAGATGCCGGACCCACAAGCCCAGCTTGAACGTCTGACCGAACAGCTGGGTTTGTCGACGGAACAGGCGGACGCCATCGCACCCATTCTTGTGGAACAAGACGCCGAACGTCGTGAATTGATGACTGCTGCCCGCGAGCAAGGAGATCGGCAAGGGATGCGCGAACGCATGATGTCACTGCGCGAGGATACGAACGAGAAGCTCGCAGAGCATCTGAGCGCGGAACAGATGGGTAAGCTGCAGGCATTGCGCGAAGAACAACGCGAGCGGTTTCGTCAACAGCGGGGTAGTCGTCCGCAAGATCCGCGGTAACTGTCCGCAAAATCCGCGGTAGTCGTCCGCAAAATCCGCGGTAGCAGTCCGCAAGATCCGTGGTAGTCAGCTGTCAGACTGAGGCAGTTGAGCCGCTCACGACGGCCAGGCGTCGCCTGCCGGCGATAAATAAACCTGGCAGCAAGGACAACCCAGTCGCCAGGCCGACAAAAGCAAAACCATCCTGGTAGGCGAGCGTCATGCTCTGGAAGCTGACCACACTCATGACGAAACCGAAAGACGCTTCAAATCCCTGATAACCAAGCAAGCCGAGTTGGTTCAATTGCTCCATGGTCAGCCGCATCAGTTCCAAGGTCGTGGAGTTCTCCCAGTTCTGGCTCGCGTTGAGAGTGTTGTAGTGTTCGGCCGTCCGTTCGTGCATCGTCAGCAGAATCAGGTTTATCCCGAATGCGCCACCGAGTTGCCGAATAAAGTTGATGGCGCCGGCGCCATGAGCGATCAAATCCAGTGAGAGCGGGTTGAGGGCAGCGGCGTTGAGGCTGGGGAAAACCAGGGCCAGTCCAGCCCGACCCACGCAGTACCACAGCAACATCTGCAAAACCGGCGTGTAACCATTAGCCTGTGTCATCGGGTAAGTGGATAGTGCAAACAAAGCCAGACCGATGAGAATCAATGTCCTATGGGAAAAGGCGTCGGCCAGACGGCCGGCAAGCGGAAATAGTGCTGCCATCAAAAGCCCGGCTGGGGCCATGAGCAGGCCGGATTCCGTTGCGATGAGTCTGGAGACCTGTTGCAGAAACAGCGGGAATATATAGGTTGAGCCAAACAGGCCGATGCCAACCGTGAAGGTCACCACGGCAGCGGCAACAAAACGCGGATTGCGAAACAGGCGCAGTTCCAGCAGTGGATTCTCGGCATGTAACTCCCAGAAAATCCATGCAAAGAATGCGACCACACCAAGAGCCAGGCTCAACAACGCTGGATCGTGATACCAGCCGTGGCGTTGTGATTCGGTCAAGCCAATCAGGAGCGCGACGACGAATACGCCACACAGAAAAGCACCTGGCCAGTCGAAAGGTGGTCGGGGTCCAGTGGTATCCCGGTCGGGGAAGAAAATACGCGCCAACGGCAGGCTGACCACCACGAATGGCACGGCTGCTATAAAAACCCAGCGCCATGTCAGGTGGTCGACCAGGTAGCCGCCGAGGGTTGGACCCAGGGCAGGTGCCAGAATGGTGCCCACGCCCATGAGACCCATCGCAAAACCGCGTTGCTGAACGGGAAATACCTGGGCAGTGACAATCATGGATACGGGCATGACAAACCCAGCGCCGGCGCCTTGGATTGCTCTGGAGATCAGCAACGTCTCGCTGGTATCGGCCGCGGCACCCATGAATGAACCGGCAACAAATACCAGCATGGCGAAGAAGTAGGTATTGGCGACGCCATAGGCCTGAATGAACCAGGCTGTGCTGAGCATGGTCACCGTGCCCGCGGCCAGAAACGCTGTGGCCAGCCACTGTGCTTCTTCCATCGTCATGCCCAACGCACCCATGATGTCCGGGATCGCAATGTTGACAATGGTGGACGTGAGCAGAGTGGAAAAGGAGCCCAGCATGCCGATACCGGCAGCCCACCAGCGGTAACTAGGGCCGATTTGTCGATATTTCGCAAGAAAACCCGGGCTGGCCTCCATGCCATCCGGGATCGGATAGTGGCTCATTGCTTACGAGGGATCTTCACTTCCACCATCATCCCGGGTTTCAGCTTGTCGTCCGGCTCGAGCAATTCGATCTTGGTCTCTATCCGCTGCGTAGTTTTCGTGAAGTTACCGCTCGGGTTGGGATTCGGCAGCAGGGCAAACTGGCTCCTTGCCGCGGCGCCGATGCGGACCACCCTGCCGCTGCGGGTGGTGTCGGGGTATGCATCGACAATGACCTCTACCGCATCGCCTACGTTCACATGGCGCAGATCGGTTTCCTTGATGTTGGCTTTGACCCATATTTTTTGTGGATTGTGCATCATCAGAACGCGCTGTCCTGCGGCGACATACTCACCAGAGTCGATGAAGAGTTCATCGATCACACCATCGATTGGACTGTCGATTGTGTGATAGGCGAGTTGGGTGCGCGCCTGCGCGAGTTGTAGAACCGCCTGATTGCGTTCGTTACTCAGTCTCAGCAAACCTGCTTCGAGTACATTCACCTCTGC
>JAPUJX010000672.1 GCA_027295975.1 Gammaproteobacteria bacterium | reverse complement strand
ACAGGCCGATTCTCAGAATGCCCAACACCCAACGGTTACGTCGTCTCGGACGGCAAATCGTCGATGACTCCTTCGCTGAGGTCGCGGGTGACGAACATCAGTGCGGTGAGACCGACCAGTAATACGCCGGTACCGGCCAGTAACGCGAACGCTTCGAGTTTCAACAGGGTGTAGAGCACGATGTACAGACTCAACACGATTACCATAATGGAGACCGTAAGGCTCTTCGAGTGCGCCATCGAGTGCACATACCAGGATATGAGACCTGTCAACAGCCCGGTTGCCAGGCCATAAGCCAGTACGAACGACATGTGTTCCGACAGCGACAACAGCGTCATGTAGAAGAGGGTCAGCCCCAGGCCAACTACGCCATATTGAATGTAGTGAAATCGAATCGGTGAGGTGAGCTCGAAACATACGAAGGTGAGAAAGGTCAGCGCGATGAACAGTACGCCGTATTTTATCCCCCGTTCGATTACGTGATATTGAGAAACAGGGTTGTGAAGAACCACTTTAGCCTGGGTTGCCGGCAGGTCCGGGTCGTTTGCGCCGACGATCCAGGAAGCAGGCAGGTTACGTGCAAGCTCGTGAACGGTCCAGTCCGCATCGAAACCGTCATCGCGCACGGTGTAATGATCCGGCAGAAACTGTCCCTGAAAGCTCGGGTGAGGCCAGGTCGAGCTGATACTCATGGAAGATTTGCGCCCGACTGGCGCCATGCCGAAACTGTTGGTGCCTTTGAGTTGCAGCTCAAACTCGAAGTCCACTGCGGTTGTTTCCAGTACGTCGGGTAGCTCGACATGTACGCCGGAGCCCAGCCAGGTCTGGCCGGTTCCCGCTTTGAACGGTAACGTCGCCGTACTCCAGCGGAGCGAACTCGCTTCTTTGATCGCGTGAGTGCTCTGCACACCGAGTACCAGAATTGCGTCGTCCCACACGACCTCGTCGTACCTTCCCACGAGCGATGTGTCGTCGAGATCTGCGAACCGTCCGGTCACGGTCATGTTCGCGTGGTAAACGGGTACCTCGTAGATGGCGCGATGACGAAATTGATGATCGAGTGAGACAATGACGGCGAGTGTCTCGGGTACCACGACCCGGTGGTGACGCCGAAAGTGTTGAACTACCTCTCCTTCATCCGATTTTCCCAGGTAACGCTCCAGCACCGGTAGGACCAGCAAGGGTCCGATGATGGTCTGGTCTGCGCCCCAACTGCCGGCGATGGCTCCCACGGCTTGGGTGTAATAACGCTGCCGTTCGTTGGCCACGCCGCCGACAAACAGCAGTGGGATCAACATACCGAGTACCAGTGCACCAACAACGAGGAACCGAATGGAAAGCTGATTCATTTCACTCGCCAAAACGCCGTCCCCGGGAGTTGAACCAGCGTATGGCGTTACGAAATTCCGCTAATGAAAAGTCCGGCCAGTAAACGTCGGGAAAGTAGAGTTCCGCGAAGGCGCATTCCCACAGCAGAAAGTCCGAGAGCCTTTGTTCCTTACCGGTACGGATGAGGAGATCGACGTTTTCCTGAGGGGAGCCCGAATGCTGAACTTTCTCGATCAATCGTGAAAATTCGGCCTCGCTCTCCCCCTTGCACCGGTGGGCCGCGCGTAACAGCGATTCCCGTGCGGAATAGTCGAGGGCCACGCGCAGCACCCGTTGTCCTTTTTTGGTTTTCTGGATTGCCTCTTTGATACAACAACGCACCAGTCTGGGTAGACGGTCGCGACGCCCGATCACTTCCACGCGTACGTTGTTGGCAACACAGATAGGGGTAAAGCGCCTGAACGCTTCAATGGCGAGGCTGAAAATGTGGTCCACCTCGAACTTGGCCCGTTGCCAGTTCGCCTTCGAAAAAGCGTAAACGGTAACCATGGAAACGTCGGTTTCATGCAGCATTGGGAGCAGATCGAGAAGCCGCTCCATTCCCGCTCGATGTCCGCGCATGATTGGCAGCCCCCGTTCTCTGGCCCAACGGCGGTTGCCATCCATTATTACCGCGACGTGATTCAGCGCGTGTTGCCGCGTAACGGCTTCGTCCTCCATCATCAACCGCTTGTCACCTTGATTAGAGCTTCCATATGTTTCAGGTATCGATTCAGCGACTTGCGGCCCTTGCCGGTTATGCTGAATTCGGTTCTCGGAATTCGCCCTTCGAACTTCTTTTCGCAGGCGATGTAACCGGCGCCTTCGAGCTTTCGCGCATGTACGCTCAAGTTACCGTCCGTCGCGCCGAGCAGGGTTTTCAATTCCGTGAAAGACAGGCGGTCCGACACCGCAAGGCTTGAAAGTATTCCGAGCCTGACCCGGTCGTTCAGCAAACGGTAGAAATCACCCGCTGATTTGTCGGCCACGAATCCGGATATCACCTTCAGCGACCGATCCGGATTGATGGACGTTTTCGCAGCCCGCTTAGCGGCCATTTTTTACTGCCATTGTTACCGTATTTCCTAACTGCGACATTCAACCGCCATACCGTCTATATACCCACCAGCCGAAGATGATGTGCAGGCCGCCGAACACGACGCCCAGGTAAACATTGAACCATTCAGGCTCCAGGCCAAGCGCAACAACCCCCGCGATAACGAAACAACCGCCCATCAACATCACGGGCCGCACCGCGTAGGTTCCCGCGGACAGCACGCCGCAGCCGTATGCCAGCATCCAGATTGCCGGTATCAGGGTGTGTTGCGGTGTACCCCATAAGGCGCCGGTAAGAAGGACTCCGGCGAGTAGATTTGGTGCGAGGCACAGGGCAAAACGCCGGGCTGGATCGTTGATCAATGTACGTTCGAGAAATTTCGATTTGAAATAGGCAGCGACCAGCCCGATGGTAATTGCGAACATCGCGGTTATCAGCCAGATCAGAAGTTGCTGCCGTAGATCGTCTTCACTTCGCCAGACCGTGGCTGCGTAGCTTGCTCCGGCGACCGCTACGCCACCCATGCCGATGCCACCGAGACCGGAAACCGCGGAAACCTGCTCGGCACGTTCCATCGCCCGGCGGATGTAACGAAGGTTGCCTTCGGCTTCACGTTGTAACTCTAGAGGCATGTTGAGAGCTTACTGGAAAGTACTTTGCATTGCAAAGTACTCTGTTTTTGATTTGATCTCGAATCGCCCCCATGGATAATGTCATCGAGCTTTTCGATTTCCTACGGTTGTACTCCTTTCGTCGCGTTGTTACGTTGGCGGATTACCAACATCAAAGGCCAAAGGCATGTTTCCGAATCTCGAATCCACCTCGGCGGCGCTGAATGCGCGCGCGCGAAAAAGCCTGGCAGGCGGGGGCAGTCGCTCCACCATCCGTACGAATCCCTATACGCTGTATATTCGAGACGCTCAGGGTGCTGAGGTGGTGGACGTGGACGGCAACCACCTGCTCGACTTCATCAACAACTACACCTCGCTGATACATGGCCACAGTTACCCGCCGATTGTCGAAGCGGTTCGGGGTCAGCTTCCCCGCGGTAGTGCGTTTTCCTTCTGTCACGAATCTGAGATCGATCTGGCGGAGTTGTTGTGCGAACGCGTTCCGTCGTTTGAGCGCGTTCGATTCATGAATTCCGGTTCGGAGGCTGTGATGAACGCCATCAAGCTGGCACGTGCCTTCACGGGCAGGCCGAAGATAGCCAAGTGTGATGGGTTCTATCACGGCTCCTACGATTTCGCCGAGGTGAGCTTGAGCAGCGGTCCGGAACATTGGCTGCAGGAGGATCCGCCGTCACTCGCTTATAGTCGTGGCACACCCCAATCGGTTCTCGATGAGGTTGTGGTCATCCCGTTCAACGAACCGCAACACAGCCAGCGAATTCTCGAGCGTCATGCGCAAACGCTTTCCTGCATTGTGGTGGACACCACCTGTATGCGGCTTGGCGGCAACCTCGTCAGAGAGGATTACGTTACGATGCTCAAAGATATATCACGGCGTAACGGCATCCTGCTCGTTTACGATGAGGTGGTGAGCTTTCGCCTCGGTTATTCGGGGAGTCAGGGTGTGCTCGGCGTGATACCGGACGTCACGGCGCTCGGTAAAATTATCGGTGGCGGGTTCCCCGTCGGTGCGGTAGCCGGCCGGGCGGACGTAATGTCCATGTTCGATTCACCGGCGGACGGCGTCGCTCCTCTCCCTCACGGTGGCACTTTCAACGCCAACCCCATCACCATGAGTGCAGGTTTGGCTGCCATGAAGGATATGACGCCGGATGCCTTTGAAAGTTTGAACCTCATGGGTGGGAAAGCGCGCGAGGCTATGACAAACGTGTTCACGGAAAGCGGGGTGATCGGCCAGGTAACGGGCGTCGGCTCGTTTTTCAAACTGCATCTGCACGATCGCCCCATCACCACCGTTCAAGACGCTGGTGTGTCGAGCGAAGGACAGCAGCAACTTGCGACCCTGAGGGCGAATCTCATCGATGCCGGGATTTTTCTTGGCAGCGGCTGTTTCGGTTGCCTGTCCACGGCGACAACGGATACCCATATCGAGCGGTTGTGTACCGCGTTGGCTGGCGCGCTGAGAAAAATAGACGGGTAATTCACCACAGCGACTCGATCGGGTGCCGGTAATCGGTTACGGCGGTATTTCGAGCTGAAACCCCACCCACGCGGCACTTTTTCTCCACAGGTGTTCCTGGGCACCAACGTCCCGCGCGGTTGATGAAGGTTCGCGGCGTACCTTGTGCTCATCGTAATAGCCTCCGGATTCGCCCGCGACCGCATCGGATAGAGCAAGGTAAAGGCTGGTCTCGGCACCCCTTTCCTCGCTCAGCATGAAAGGCTTGAGTAAGTTTCCCGCCAGCCCCATCCAGCCTCCCTGGGGAATGATGTTGGTAGCAACCACACCGGGGTGCAGACAGTTGCAGGTGACGCCTCGACTCTGGAGGCGCCGGGCCAGTGCCAGGGTGAACATCACATTGGCGAGTTTGGACCGTGAATAGCTGCGCATGTCGTTGTGACGGGATCCGTCACCATCGACACCCTCGAGTTCGAGTACGCCCCGCCGGTGCGCGCGGGAAGCAACGTTTACGATGCGTGCCGGGGCCGATCGCTCGATCAGGGGCAGCACTAGATTGGTCAGGAGAAACGGTCCGAGGTGGTTGGTAGCGAAGGTCAACTCGAACCCGTCCACGGAACGTTGGAAACCCCGCGGCATGATACCGGCGTTGTTTATCAGCACATCGAGGCGTTGCCAGTCAGCCAGATAGGTATCGGCCGCCTTTCGCACCGAAGCGAGGGACGCGAGATCGCACTCGAGGATGTCGATCGTCCCGGCATTACCCAGGTTGCGCAACTCCTTGCGCAGTTCGGCCGCCCGGGTGAGATCCCGGCATGCCATCACAACGCGAAAACCTGCGTTGGCCATCTCCCGCGCGGTGACGGTACCGATCCCGCTCGTTGCACCGGTAATCAGGCAGACAGGGTCGCTCATGGTCGGTCTCTCACGGCGTTGTTCGCGATTATGGCGGATTCGAGGGGCTTTTACCGGGTGAGCGCTTCGCGGTGGAGGAACCGGACAGGAACAAGTTAAGCTGGATCATGGAGGATATCCGCAACACGCGAATTGGCACCGCTCTGTTGGCGGTTGCCGTGCTTGCGCATCTGGCCACATCGGTGTTCAGCACCGGTTTCTACCATCCGGACGAGCACTTTCACATCCTCGAGTTTCTCGGGGCACGGCTCGGCTGGTCGAGCGAAGCCGATTTACCCTGGGAGTGGCCGGTACAGATTCGCCCGGCGTTGCTGGTGGCGTGGGCAGCGCTGATCACCCAGGCCTTGAAGCTCGTTAATCTGGTGGACCCGTTTCTGGTGGCCTGGTTGCTGCGGTTGTCCGCGGCCATGCTCGGGCTGGCTGCATCCCTCGCTCTTTATCGTAGTGTGGAACGCGATTTTCCCAACGGTCGCCTGATCTGGTTTTGGACATGTCTGTTATGGGTGCTGCCTGTCGTGCATGCCCGGTTTATCGCCGACAATCTGGCGTGCTCGCTGTTTGTACTGGGTGCCGCACGGTTGCTGGCAGCCGACCGAGCCGCCGTCGGCGGATTGCTGATGGCAACCGCTCTGGTGCTGCGCCCCCACCTGTTGCCGATGGTGGCGGGGTTTCTCGGCTGGTGGTTGATCCAGGATCGCAGCCGGTTGCGCCTGATCGTACCCATTGCCGCGGCAGGTATTGTCCTGCTTGCCGTGGAGGCTGCTGCCGGTAAATGGCTTTATGGTACCTGGACGTTCAGTCCCTGGAATTATCTGCAGGAAAACATCTTGAGCGGCCGCATGAATGATTTCGGCAGCCGGCCCTGGTGGGGATATTTCCAGATTATGATGACCGACGTTCTGCCTCCATTCAACGTGCTCTTTATCGCGGCTGTTGCGGTTTTTGCGATCCGCTACCCGAAACACTGGGTTACCTGGTCGGTGGTGCCGTTCCTGCTCATCCATATTCTGGTCCCGATGAAACATCTGCGTTTCCTTTTTCCCCTGGTGACGTTTCTTCCCGTGTTACTCGTGTCTCTCGATCACGCTAGAATGGCAAAAGCGAACAAGATATTCATCGGGATGAGCGCAATGGTGCTTCTCGTGGCCGTTTTCCTGCCGATGGATCGTTCGCCGGGTTTCTTCCGGTTCGTCAACGAACGATTTCCAGATGGGGTGACGTTATATACCCTGGGCTGGAATCCCTACGAGCGGGTCGGGTTGCCTTTGAACTTTTATAACAAGGTGGCGGTGAATGTGCGGAATCTGCAGGAGATGAGTTTTCCGCAAGACCTGCCGGCAGGCGAATATTACCTGTTTCATCGGCGTTATCATCTACCGGAGCGGTTTTCCACCCAGGGATGTTTGGTTCTCTACAGCAGCTTGCCGAATTGGATAGGCCGCTTCGACTTCAATGGATGGTTGTCCCGAACCGAGCTCTGGCGTTTGTTCAGGTGCCGTAACACGTGACGCAACCAAACGTTCTGGTTGTCGATATGGATGGGACCCTGTTTCGTGGTGATCTGCTGTTCGAGTCGCTGCTCGGCTATCTCAAGAAAGCACCCTGGCGTGTGTTTGTGGTCATCGGTTGGTTCTGGCGCGGACGCGCTTATGCCAAAACACGCCTTGCCGAGGTGGTGGAACTCAATGTTGCAACGCTGCCATACAATAAAGCCGTTCTCGAGCTGATGCGTTCCCGTAAGGCGCGTGGGCACCGGGTGTTGTTAGCTACCGGCAGCGCCCTGCCACTCGCCCGGCAGGTGGCGGATCATCTCGCGGTGTTCGATGGAGTGATCGCCACGACAGCGGACAGAAACCTGATTGCCGAGGTCAAGCTCGCCGCCGTTCAGGAGTGGCTTGCCGGGGAGACCTTTACGTATGTAGGGGATCATCGAAACGATCGGGTGCTCTGGGCGGCAGCCGCGGAAGCCATCAGCGTGAACCGTCGGGCCATGAACGTCGAAGACATGCAATTGCTCGGCGAGGCTGATGTTGGACGTTTTCCGTGGCTGGCGGCCATGCGGCCGCGGCACTGGATCAAGAATGCGCTCCTGCTATTGCCTTTGTTGCTGGCACATCGTTATGCCGATCTCGGTGCCCTGTACGCGGTTGCGTTTGGGATCGTCGCGTTTTCGCTCATGGCGTCGAGCGCTTATCTGATAAACGACCTTTTTGACATGGAGGTGGACCGACAACATCCGCACAAGCGTTACCGGGTAATTGCCGCGGGTATTCTCGGAGTACCTCATGCCCTGTTGCTGGCAGGGGGGTGCGTGGCGGTTGCTTATGTGATCGGAATTTCGATCTCGGAAGCTTTCGTTGGCTGGCTGACCCTCTACCTGCTCACGACCATCGCCTACTCGCTATTTGCCAAGCGCCTGCTCATGGTCGACGTCATCGTGCTGGCCGGGCTCTATGTCGTGCGGTTGCTGGCCGGCGGCGCAGCCGCGGGTGTGGAGGTTTCGTTCTGGTTACTGCTTTTTTCCATGTTCTTTTTCTTGAGCCTGGCGTTGTTGAAGCGGTTGGTCGAGGTTCGAAGTGGGTCGTCCGGAGGTCGAGCCTACGATCAGGGGGATGAAATTGTCCTGGGACAGCTCGGTCTTACCTCGGCCACGGGCGCCGTACTCGTCCTCGGGCTTTACGTGAACAGTGATGCGGTGAGAACCCTGTACCAGTTTCCCAACGTCATCTGGTTGCTGTGTCCGCTGCTGACGTTCTGGATCGGGCGTTTGTGGTTGTTGGGCAATCGGGGTGAAATTGACACCGATCCAGTACTGTTTGCTACCGCCGACCTCTCCACGTGGTTGGTTTTGCTGACCGCGGGCGTATTGTTGCTGGGTGCGAGGTGACGATGGAAAGGGTGGCCAACTACGACTCCTGGGGCAATTACCCTCCTAGCGTGCCGTCGCGGGTCATCGTTCTGGATGAACGGCCCGAGCTTCCCGTCGGTCGGGATACTTCATTGCTCCCCTACGGTAACGGACGCAGCTACGGCGACGTCTGCCTCAACAACGGGGGTACGCTGCTGGTTACCCGCGCAATCAGGAGGCTTCTGGACGCCGACTGGGAACGAGGTGTGGTTCGCTGCCAGGCGGGGATGACCATTGGGGAGCTGAACAGCGCCTCGCTGCCTCACGGCTGGCTGGTACCGGTCACGCCCGGCACCCAGCTTGTTACCCTTGGCGGCGCGCTCGCGAACGATGTACATGGCAAGAATCATCACGGCGCGGGTAGTTTCGGGTCTCACATCCGGTGTTTCGAGTTGCTGCGCTCGGACGGTAGCACGCGTATTTGTTCCGCCACCGAGAATGCGGAATTTTTCTTCGGAACCATCGGTGGTTTGGGGTTGACCGGGCTCGTGTCGTGGGTGGAACTGGCGCTCAAGCTGGTGCCGGGTCCGTTCCTCGCGGTGGAGACCATCAGATATGCGGATCTCGACGAGTTCTCCCGGTTGAGTGATACCTCCGGAGACTTCGAATATACCGTTGCCTGGATTGACTGTAGTTCGCCCGGTGGGAGAGGAGTATTTCAGCGCGCCAATCACGTGGAAGTCAAAACCGGGCGGGTGCCGAGGCGCCAGGCGAGGTT
>JAPUJX010000671.1 GCA_027295975.1 Gammaproteobacteria bacterium | reverse complement strand
GTCCCGCCGTGAGGCCCTGCTCGAAGCCGGACAAGTTCGTCTGCGGCCCATTTTGATGACGACGATCACAACCGTCCTCGGCTTGGCGCCCATGGCGGTCGGTTGGGGCGAGGGTTCCGAGGTCCGCGCTCCGATGGCCATTGCGGTAATGGGCGGCTTGGTGTTTTCGACCGCGCTGACGCTGCTCCTCATCCCAGTGGTTTACGAACTCCTCGACCGAAGAGATCTCGTGCCCGCCGCCGCGAACCAGGCCGCGATCGGCGCGGGCGCCGCGACGGACCTGACTTTCGGTTCTGGGACAGGAAAGCCCGCGGGGGCCGATTAAGGAGGGAAAAATGGACGATCCGAGGAAGGAAGAATCCGTTCCGGCGCCCGAGCCGAACGCCCCCGGGGGGAAGAGCACCGTTCTCGGGATCGCGAGTTTCTCGATCCGCTATCCCGTCACGATCTGCATGCTGTTCGTTCTTGTCGTCACGCTCGGCGTCATCTCCGTAACCCGCATTCCCCTGGTCTTGATGCCAGCTATAGATTACCCGCGCCTCTGGGTTTGGATACCTTATGAGAACGCCTCGCCGGGACAGGTGCAGGAGTCGATCACCAAGCCGTTGGAGGAAGTGCTGAGCACAATCCCGGGCGTCCAGCGGATGAGTTCGCGCTCCAACCGAAACAATGCGAGCGTCGGCCTGTACTTCGATTGGGGCCAGGACATCAACATCATCCGTAACCAGGTACGGGAGAAGGTGGACCAGATTCGCGCCGAACTTCCGGATGACATCGGTCACATTTCTATCCGGAACTGGGGCACCGACGACCGGCCGATCTTGGGCGGGAAGATTGCCTCCAAGCAGAACCTGAGAAAGTCGGGCGACCTCCTCGAATTGACAATCAAGAAGCCGCTGGAACGGGTTCCCGGCGTGGCCGAGGTGGAGTTGTGGGGCGCGCAGCACAGAGAGATTGATATCAACCTGCGTCTCAACGACGTCAAGCGCTACCGCGTGGACGTCGACCGGCTGTTCAGTCGGCTGGACACACTCAACCAGAATCGCTCCGTGGGCCGCGTCGAAGAGGCCGGCAATCAGTTCAACACCATGCTCAGGGGCTCCGTGACATCGATCGACGAGATCAATAACTTCCCTGTCAACCAGCGCGGACTCCGCCTGCAAGACATCGCCGACGTCTCCTACCAGCACCCCATGTCCACCGGCGGCAACACTCTCAACGGTATCGAGGCGCTCGGCTTCAACATCAAGAAGAACTCGAACGCCAACACGGTGGACGTGGTGAATCGGGTCCAGGCGGAGCTTGAAAGGATTCGGCAGGACCCGCGGCTCGAGGGTGTCGAGCTTCTGGTCTGGAGGAACTCCGCCGAAGAGATCATCAAGTCTTTGTCCGGTCTCCTCAGCGCCGGAACCATCGGTGCGCTACTGGCTGTCGGCGTGCTGATGCTCTTCGTCCGGCGCCTGAGCGTCACGCTCATGATCGGCCTGGCGATCCCGTTCTCAATGGTAGCCGCGGTCGGGTTCCTCTATCTCGGGGGCAAGACGCTGAACTCGATGACCATGCTCGGCTTGATGTTGGCCGCCGGCATGTTGGTCGACAACGCGGTAGTGGTCCTCGAGTCCATCTATCAGAAACTCGAACAGGGAATGGACCGGGTCACGGCGGCGCAAGTCGGCACGCGGGAGGTGGCGACCGCTGTGATCGCGGCGACCCTGACGTCGATCATTATCTTTGTCCCTCTGGTATTCGGGCAGCAAACGGATTTCTCCATCCGGCTCGCGCATACCGGAACGGCGATCATCTTCGCACTCATCTGTTCGCTGTTCATCTCTCTCACGCTGATCCCCCTGGCGCTCGCCCGGATCGTCAATATCGATGTGAATCGGCGCTCGCGCTGGCAGCAGTGGATCATTGATACAGTGTCGCCGGTGTCTCTCCGGATCGGAAGAAAAATCTTCGGCCGCGGCGGCTCGCCGGCGGGCCCGGCTTCAGAGGCCCCGTCCCAGTCTCGCCGCACCCCCGTCACCGACTGGTATCTGAGGCTCGTCGGATGGCCGCTGAGGAACCGCCTCCTGGTCGGGTTGTTGATCGTCCCTCCCGTGGCCGGGCTCTCGCTGTGGCTCCTCATAAACAAGGTTCCCGACAACACCCCGGAAGCCCAGGACCTCAAGTGGATCGACATCAAATACGATTTCTCCGAGAATTTCCACTACGCCAAGATCGGGCGGGACTACGTCAACCGGGTTGAGAGCTTCCTTCTTTCCAACAAGGAGCGCCTCAATATCACCGACGTGGAGAGCTACTTCCGCAATAACAGGGCCGGAACATGGGTCCACTTCGACAAGGAGACAATGACACTGGAGGACGTGCAGCGGACCCGCAACGAAATCAAGAAGGGGCTCCCCGTGATCCCGGGCGCCAAGATTAGCGTGGGCGGGGGCGCCGGTCAGAACCGCAATTGGATCAGTGCGAACCTCTATGGTGACGATCCAAGAATCCTGCAGGAGTTGACCACGGAGGTCCGGAAGCGGCTCTTGGCACGGCCAGACTTCACGAATGTCTATATGAATCGCCGGGGAGCGGAGGAGGAGGTTCAAATCCACCTCAACCGTGAATTGGCGCGCAAGCATGGCATCTCGCCCGAATCGGT
>JAPUJX010000670.1 GCA_027295975.1 Gammaproteobacteria bacterium | reverse complement strand
GTTTCGGTTGAGGGGGAACAAAACCTTCCGGATGCTGAATCTTGATCGGTGGGGGAACTTCGGGTCGGTCCAGCAGGCCCAGAGACATGAGATTCAACCAGGTCCGGTCTCGATTGCGAATGGCCTTGTCCAGCACCAGGTTGCCGTCTTCATCAAACGCCGGATAGTTCGAATAATTGACAGCCAGAACTCTGAGGGCGTCGTTGGCGGCCTCGGGTAATCCGAGTTTCCAGTTGGCTTCCACCAGAATCGCCAGGGCATCGGGCACTGCCGTCGATCTGGAGTAATTTTCTATGATGTAGCCGGCGCGGTTGCTGGCTGCCAGGTAGGCGCCGCGGCGCATGTAGTAGTCGGCGACGTGCAATTCGCTGTCGGCGAGCAGGTTACGCAGGAAAATCATGCGTTGTTTGGCATCGGGCACGTACTGACTATCCGGGTATCGCAGCAGCAATTCGGCGAAGTCGGCATAAGCCTCACGCGCGGGGCGAGTATCTCTCTTGGACAGATCTGAGGCGAAAAGCCGGTCCATCAGTCCCTGGTTTTTGTTGTAAGCAGCAAGACCCTTCAGGTAGAAAGCGTAATCGATGCTCGAATGTTGCGGGTGCAGGCGAACAAAACGATCGGCCGCGTTGCGGGCGTCTTCGTGATTGTAAGACATGTACCGAGCAAAAATCAGTTCCAGCTGCGCCTGCTCCGCATAACGCCCGAAGGGGAATCGTGCCTCGAGTTGCTCGAGCCCTTTGATGGCCTGTTCGTAGTTACCCGTGCGCAAACTCTGTTGGGTGTTGCGATAGAGAAGTTGTTCGGTAGTATCGATTTCTTCGTCTAGCGACTCATCGTCGTCCCCAAAAAAGGGCATCCACGCACAACCCCCGAGGGTGAGAGGGAGCGCGATGAGGCAGATCGCTGCAACCGTTTTCATGATGGAATGTCTTTCATAGGAAGGGGTGCCATAAAGTTTCGCTAATTTAATCATTTGGCGTACGGTTGCAACCGAATGCTAATCGAGGAGCCCGTAGAAACGAAGTGCGGATCTTAACAAAAAACCGGCGTAAACCCTGCCCAACAGTAGTATTGGCGGACCATATGGGTGGCGCGTGCGCTGACCCCTTTTAATCCAGGCTGGTATTTCACGTCGAATCTCATGGAACGTCTCATGGAAGGTAAGCAAAAAATCGGCCGACAAGCACGAGTACCCGGAACTTTTGCCGGCCGGCGCGTGGACCGGGTTGCCGCGGAACTGTTCGAAGAATTCTCCAGAGCCAGTTTGAGCCGCTGGATTCAGCGGGGCGATCTCGTCGTCGATGGGTGCCAGGTGAAGCCGAAAACCAAGCTGAAGGGTGGTGAAAGCCTCGTGCTCGAGGTGGAACTCTCCCCGGGGGAAGACTGGCATCGTCCCGAGAAAGTCCCTTTTCGGGTGGTTTATGAAGACTCGGATCTGCTCGTTATCGACAAACCGGCGGGAATCGTCGTGCATCCGGGGGCGGGTAATCCGAGCGGCACGCTGGTAAATGGACTGTTACGCTACCGGGAGACCCTGGGTCTCCTCCCGAGAGCCGGGATCATCCACCGGTTGGACAAAGATACCAGCGGGCTGTTACTGGTGGCTGGTAGTCTGGAGGCGCGCCACGCGCTGACCAAAGCACTGCAGAATCGCGACATTTCCCGGCGTTATTGTGCGATAACGGAAGGGGTGATGGTTGCCGGTCAGGACATCGATCAACCCATCGGCCGCGACCCCAGGCGGCGGCTGCGACAAAAAGTGCGCGAGGATGGCAAACAAGCGCAGACGCGCGTGCGCGTGCGCGACCGCTTTCGCGCCCACACCTTGATCGGGGCTGAGCTTACGACGGGCCGCACTCATCAGATACGCGTTCATCTGAGCCATATTGGGCATCCCCTGGTGGGTGACGGTCAATATGGCGCCAGGGCGATCGTGCCGCCCGGCGCGGTGCCCGAGTTTCGCGACATGTTGCGCAACTTCGGACGCCAGGCGCTGCATGCGGAGCGTTTGGCCCTGGACCATCCCACGACCCACCGGCACCTGGAGTTGCGCGCGGAGCCGCCCGGGGACTTTCAGAACCTGCTGCTGGCTTTGCGAGCCGACCGGGCCCTTCATGAAGGCTGACTGGCTTCATCCCGCCTGGAAGGTTTCCTCCCGCGTCCAGGCGGTCACGACAACGCGCGCCAGCGGCTCGAGCGTCGGCCCATATGCGCATTTCAATTTAGCCGCACACGTTGGCGACCACCGGGCAGCGGTGGATGGCAACCGCGTGAGCCTGCGTGAAGCTACCGGATGTCGGCGAATCCAATGGCTCGATCAGATGCACGGCAACCGCATCGTTCATGTCTGTGACGAAAGCGCGCTGACCGTTCCCCGGGCCGATGGAGCCTGGACGGAAAATCCTGGAATCGGCTTGGCTGTGTTGACTGCCGACTGCCTGCCCGTGGTTGTATGCGACATTTCAGGGTTCCTGGTGGGTATTGCGCACGCGGGCTGGCGCGGGTTGGTCGACGGCGTATTACAAAACCTGGTGGAGCAGATGCCTGTGGAGAGCCGGAACCTGTCGGCCTGGATCGGTCCGGGCATTGGTGGTGCCGTTTACGAGGTAGGACGCGATGTCGCCGAAGCGGTTGATGCGCTTGGTCTTGCGGGGGATTTGCAGGCACAGGTGATGCGCCCGGGAAACCGCCCGGGAAAGTTTCTTTTTGACATGGGGCCATTGGCCGAGTGGATCTTGAAGGCATCTGGAGTCAGAGACGTTGCGGTGGTTTCAGGCTGTTGCACCTACCGCGATGAACGGTTTTATTCCTATCGGCGTGACGGAACTACCGGGCGAATGGCCACCCTGGTCTGGTTGCTGCCGTCCTAGTGGCCGCGGTATGAGAATCAACCCGCGTCGGCCGCCCCGCAATTGGTCACTATGCCCTGTTGGGCTTCTTCGATGCGGCGTTGTCGTTCGTCCTCACCCATCACCCGTTGTGTGCCATCCGGATTGCGCACCCGGATGCGCGAAGTCAGGGAGAGGTTTGCGAGGATTTCACGGGCTTGCTCGCAGTTGGTCTGGCGGATTCTTGCAAGTTCCTGCTGGCGAGCCAGCTCGGCGGCTTTCAGCTCATCCAGCATCGACTTCTGTTCGTCGGTCAACGGGGGCGTCTCGGGCTCCGTGTCTTCGCTGACTTCTTCAACTTCCGCGATGACACTGGGTGCGCCTGCCTGGGTTGTGATACGTTGGGCTTTGACACCGCGAGGAACATTCTGAGTGTAGTTCACGACCCCGTTCTCATCGACCCAGCGGTACACTTCGGCACCCATGAGCCAGGGTACACACAAGGCGAATAACATTATCCGGCATACCTTGTTCTGCCTGAAAGGCGCGCTCATGAACTTTCTCGTTGCTGCCTGGATCATCAGAATTCGATTGTAACCATCCTTGAGGGGAGTGCCTATGGTGCAGTGCAAAGCGTTTTTGGGACCTGTATCTCAGTTTCGTTGACATGCCAGGGATGAACCACAAGAATACCGGGCCCTTTTGCTTCTAGGCGCCAAACTGCTAAAAAATCAATCAGTTATGGGGAGATTGTGGCTTGAAACGAGAAGAATCGAACACGGCTGAGACGTTGTCCGGCGGTGACATGCTGATTCGTGCGCTGCAGGATGCCGGGGTTACCTGCATTTTTGGCTACCCCGGCGGGGCGGCCCTGCATATCTACGACGCCATATTCAGGCAGCAGAAGGTGGAGCATATTCTGGTGCGCCACGAGCAGGCGGCGACTCATATGGCTGATGGTTATGCCCGCTCGACCGGTAAGCCGGGCGTCGTGCTGGTCACCTCCGGACCGGGTGCAACCAACGCCATCACCGGGATAGCCACGGCCTACATGGATTCCGTGCCCCTCGTCGTCATCTCGGGACAGGTACCGACCGAGGTGCTTGGCACCGACGCTTTCCAGGAAACCGACATGGTGGGCGTATCACGGCCAGTGGTTAAACACAGCTTCCTGATTCGAGATTGCCGGGAGATTCCCCAGGTCATCAGCAAGGCATTCCATATTGCGACCACCGGTCGACCGGGCCCGGTGGTGGTGGATATACCGAAGGATGTCACCGATCCCGGAGTCACCGCGCCTTATTCATATACCCGGAAGGTCTCGATGCGCTCGTACAACCCTGCGGTACGGGGTAACGGCAGGCAGATTCGCAAAGCGGTCGGTGCGTTGCTTGAAGCCCGCCGGGCGATCATCTACGCCGGTGGTGGGGTGATTCTCGGCAATGGTGCGGAGCCGTTGACCCGTTTTGCGAAAGTGCTGGGAGTTCCGGTTACCAATACGCTGATGGGCCTTGGCGGTTTTCCGGGGGATGATCCGCAGTTCATCGGTATGCTGGGCATGCATGGCACCTATGAGGCCAACATGGCCATGCATCACGCCGATGCCATTCTCGCGGTCGGAGCCAGATTTGACGATCGGGTAACCAACAATCCGGCGAAATTCTGCCCCGACGCGAAGGTGATTCACATCGATGTGGACCCGGCGTCGATCTCCAAGATCATCAAAGCCGACATACCCATCGTTGGTCAGGTAGCAAGTGTGCTCATCGACATGGAGCGGGCGTTGGCCGCTGAGATGGAAAAACGCGATGCGCCCGACCCGGCGGTACTCGAACAGTGGTGGCAGCAGATTCACGCCTGGCGGGAGGCTCACGGCCTCGATCACGATTTGCAGCCCGTCGCCGATCAACGAATATTGCCGCAACTCGCCGTGCAGACACTTTTCCGGGTGACGGAAGGTGACGCTTACATAACGAGTGATGTGGGCCAGCACCAGATGTTTGCCGCGCAATATTACCGGTTTGCCAAACCCAGGCGATGGATCAACTCCGGTGGGCTCGGCACCATGGGCTTCGGTCTTCCGGCAGCCATGGGCGTTCAGTTTGCCCACCCCGATGCGGTAGTTGCCTGCGTCACGGGCGAAGGCAGTTTCATGATGAACATGCAGGAATTGTCCACCTGTCTGCAGTATGCCCTCCCCATCAAGATCGTGAATCTGAACAACCAGGCGCTGGGCATGGTGAAACAGTGGCAGGACATGCAATACGGGGGCCGTCACTCGCAGAGTACCTACAGCGACTCGCTGCCGGATTTCAAAACACTCGTAGAGGCGTTCGGCCACGTAGGCTTCAAGGTCGAAGACGGTGCCGACCTCGAGCCGGTGATGCGCGAAGCGTTCAGCGCGAACTTCAAAAACAAGCTGGTTTTCATCGACGTCTGGGTGGACCCGGACGAACACGTCTATCCAATGTCCATCAAGGGGGGGTCGCTGCGGGACATGTACCTCAACAAAATCACCACCAGCCAGCAGGGAGACTATATGTAATGCGCCACATCATTGCCGTATTACTCGAGAACGAACCCGGCGCACTCTCGCGGGTGGTGGGTCTGTTTGCGCAACGAAACTACAACATCGCCAGTTTGACGGTGGCTCCCACCGAGGATGAAACCCTGTCGCGCCTGACATTGACCACCGAAGGTGACGACAGCAAGATCGAGCAGATAATCAAGCACCTCTACAGGCTCATCGAGGTGGTGAAAGTGGTGGATCTCAGCGGGTCGGACCACGTGGAGCGAGAGTTGATGCTGGTGAAAGTTCGAGCCGTAGGAGGGGTGCGCGAAGAGGTCAAGAGAACGACGGACATCTTTCGGGGACAGATCATCGATGTGAGCGTCGATGCGTATACTGTGCAACTATCCGGACCGAGCCGCAAACTCGATGCGTTTGTCCGGGCTATCGGTAGCGAGATGGTGCTCGAACTGGTGCGTAGCGGAGTCTCCGGTATTGCACGTGGGGTAAAGGTGCTGAATGGCTAGCGCCTGTTCGTACAGGCGAATGGGTTGAAAGGTTTCACTCGGTTCCCGTCGAGAACGGGCGGAACCATCAAGGGGAAGCGACATGCAGGTTTATTACGATAAGGATGCAGATCTTTCTCTCATCCAGAAAATGAAGGTTGTCATCGTGGGTTACGGTTCCCAGGGACACGCTCACGCAAACAATTTGCGGGATTCCGGCGTTACCAGCGTAACGATCGGACTCCGGAAGGGGTCCCCATCCTGGAGCAAGGCCGAGAATGCCGATTTTACCGTGGCCGAAGTGCCAGATGCGGTGCGGGGCGCAGATCTCATCATGATGCTTGCTCCGGATGAACATCAACAAGCCATCTACACCGACCAGGTGCTCGCTAATTTGAAAGAAGGTGCGACGATCGCCTTTGCCCACGGATTCAACATTCACTTCGAGTTGATTGAACCGCGCGCGGACCTCGATGTCATCATGATAGCTCCGAAAGGTCCTGGTCATACGGTGCGTTCCACCTACACGGAAGGCGGTGGCGTGCCGTGCCTCATCGCGATGTTCCAGGACGCTTCCGGCCAGGCCAAAAATACTGCTCTGTCCTACGCTTCGGCCAATGGCGGTGGCCGGGCGGGTATCATCGAGACTTCCTTCAGGGAGGAAACCGAAACGGATCTTTTTGGCGAGCAGGTAGTGTTGTGCGGCGGTGTCACGGCCCTTGTACAGGCAGGATTTGAAACTCTGGTGGAAGCCGGTTATGCCCCCGAAATGGCGTATTTCGAGTGTTTACACGAGTTGAAGTTGATCGTCGATTTTTTCTACGAAGGTGGCATCACCAACATGTGGTACACCGTTTCCAACACGGCGGAATACGGTGGGCTCACCCGAGGACCACGGATCGTCAACGAGGAAACCAAAGCGGAGATGAAACGCATCCTCGACGAGATTCAAACCGGAAAATTCGCGCGGGAGTTCGTTTCCGAGAACCAGGCGGGCGCCCCCGGCATCAAGGCAATGCGGCGCATAAGCCAGGCGCATCCCATCGAGCAGGTGGGTGAAAGATTGCGTGCAATGATGCCCTGGATCCAAGAAAATCGCCTTGTTGATAAAACGAAGAACTGATGAATCATGGATGACGGCGACGACATAAGGTCCAACCACAATCTGCGCGCGGTGGGTCGTTCCGGGCACGACGGCGATGATCAGCCAGCGGCGCCTGCCGGTTCGAGTCGCGAGGAAAGCCGCAGAGATACCGCAAGCATACGCCGCCGGGGTATTTATCTGCTGCCCAACCTGATTACCACGGGTGCTCTGTTCGCCGGTTGGTATGCCATCGTGGCGGGCATGAATGGTCAACTCATCGCCGCGGCTCTGGCCGTTTTTGCGGCCATTGCGCTCGACACGGCAGATGGGCGGGTTGCGCGCAAACTCCACACCGAAAGTCAGTTCGGTGCCGAGTACGACAGTCTCTCCGACCTTGTCGCGTTTGGCGTAGCGCCTGCGCTGGTTGCCTATTCCTGGGGGCTCAATAGCCTGGGGAAGGTGGGTTGGATGGTCACGTTCGTGTACATGGCCTGTGCCGCCCTGCGGTTGGCGCGTTACAACACCAAGGGCGACATCAGTTCGTTCACGGGGCTTGCCAGCCCCTCAGCAGCGGCCATCATTGCCTGCTGCGTATGGGCGTGGACGGACACTACGGATGCCGCACCCTCG
>JAPUJX010000067.1 GCA_027295975.1 Gammaproteobacteria bacterium | reverse complement strand
CGAGGTTACTCAGCTGATCCCAATCCGGCGCACCGTTGGTGGCCGACAGCGTGGTTAATGGATTTGCCGTCCGGGTGACGAACTGGCCAATAGCCACCCCGATATGCCGTGTCCCAAAGTCGAACGCCATCACATATCCGCCCGACGTTGACCGGGAGATTGACAAGGGCTCAGGAATGTCCGGCTTGGCCGGACATCAGCCGGAAATCGATCCCCAGCGTAGCTGCGGCCGAATTGACCCGCTCGGCAAAAGGAACATCGAAGAGAATCCTGGTGTTTGCCGGGCAGGTCAACCAGCTGTTTTCGCCGATTTCCTGCTCGAGCTGGCCCGCCCCCCACCCGGCATAACCGAGGGTGACCAGGTACTGGGCTGGTCCCTGATCCACGGAGATGGCGTCCAGAACCTCCCTGGCTGTGGTCAGCATCAAGCCGTTGCCGAGGTCGAGGGAAGCGGAGAAGTTTTTATCGTCGGTATGCAATATGAAACCCCGTTCACCGGAAACCGGCCCGCCTTCGAGCACGGGTATGTCCGCTGCGGCCTGGCTTGCAGTGATGCCGAGCTGGCTCAACAACTCGGCCAGTGTGATATTGCTGGGACGGTTGACCATCAAGCCCATCGCGCCCTGTGAGCTGTGCTCGCAGACATAGGTGAGCGTAGCGCCGAAGTAGGAACCGGCAAGGCCGGGCATGGCGAGGAGAAAATGGTTTTTCAGACTGTCAGCTGCCAAGTTGTGCCCTCGCCCGGGAAAACTTCCAGGTTCGAATGATCTCCAGCCGGTCGTAAGCCTTGCGCATCTCCACCGGGAAGTTCTGAAAGGGTGCCCCTTGGCGCACTATACGCAAAGCAGCGTTGTCCAGGGTTTTATCGCCCGACGATTCGAGAATGCGTACTTCCTGCAGCGTTCCGTCGAAACGAAGGACCACCAGCATGCGCAGGTTACCGTCTTTCCCGGGGTAGTTGGCGGTACCGATGCGTTCGACCTTCTTCCGCCAGGTATTCAGATACGCAGCCTCGTAGGCGGATTTGGTGGATACGCTGGTCAATCGTTTTACCCGGGGTCGCCGAGCGCTGGTCTGCCGGGCTTCGGAGATTCGCGCTTCGAGGCTTGCGATCTCTTTTGCGAGGTCGTCGTAGGAAAGGTTCTCGATGTTGAACGACGAAATAGTCTCTTCAACGGGCACTTCCTGCTCTGTGGTTGCCGCCGCTTCGGAACTCGTCACTGTCGTGAGCAACTCGCGCTTGTCGAATATGGTGGGGTGGGTGGTTGGCGTCGGGTCCGAGATCACTTCGGAGTATTTGTTGTCATGAAAATCGACCTGTTGCTCGGTGGTGGTTTCGAGCACCTCGTCTGCGGTGCCGCTGCCGAGTTGGTTTGCCTGAGCTATGAAGTCGGCATCCTCGGGAATTTCGCGGTCGTTATGTTGCGCGATGGTGACCTCGATTGTCGGACTCGGCTTGAGATTGAGCCCCGAGGTGAAGCTGACCCCCAGGATGATCGCGGCGTGCAGAGAGATCGCGAGGAAAAGCGTGAAGCCCAGGCGATCGCGGGAAGTTATTGCAACTGCTGCCATGGTGTTCGCGGCGAACCTGTTAGTGGACGTTCAGAGTTTAGTGGCAATCCTGTCCATGAGCATACCGCCAATATCCAGCGAAAACTGAGTATCGAGTTCCCGAATGCAGGTTGGACAGGTGACGTTGATTTCGGTCAGATAGTCGCCGATCACGTCAATGCCGACAAATGTCAGGCCGCGGCGCTCGAGTTCCGGACCGATCTCCGCGGCGATCCAGCGATCACGTTCGCTCAATTCCTGACCGACACCCTTTCCACCTGCCGCTAGGTTGCCCCGTGATTCACCCGCCATCGGAACTCTCGCCAGCGCGTAAGGCACGGGATCGCCGTCGATCATCAGGATACGCTTGTCACCGGCACTGATTTCCGGAAGGTAGAGCTGACCCATGATCTGCTCGTCCCCGCCTTTTGTGAGGGTTTCGAGCACCACCGACAGGTTAGGGTCGTCTTCCATTATGCGGAATACCGACGTACCACCCATGCCGTCCAGGCGTTTGAATACCACGTTCTTGTGAGTTCTGTGAAAATCCCGCAGCACGTCTTCGCGGCGGCTGACGACCAGTGGCGGACAACACTGGGGAAATGCGGTGGCGAAGAACTTCTCGTTACAGTCGCGCAGGCTCGCAGGGTGATTTATCACTCGAACACCCAGCGACTGGGCCCGTTCCAGGATGTAGGTGGAATAAATGTATTCCATGTTGAACGGTGGGTCCTTGCGCATCATGACGATATCCTGGCTGGCGAGTGGAGTCATCAGGGCTTCGCCGAGCCGATAGAACCCATCGTGTGCATCGTCCGGAAGAAGCGACTCGGCGAACTTGCCGGTTAGTTCGAGCGCCCGCAGCAGTCCCCGTGGTTCTCCCTCGGCAAGCAGGAGATCTTGTTGCTCTAAAACGCTTACCTGCCATCCTCTGCGCTGAGCCGCACGAATCATTGCCAGGGTGCTATCTTTCTTAATGGAGAGCGCGGCAAGCGGATCCATGACAAAAGCGATTTTCAATCCTTCGTGGCGTGTGGAACCAGGCATTTGCCCCCAACCTTTTCCGAGATCACGTTTGAGATGTCAAAGTACCGAGATGTGGCCTAGTCGGCAATGTTATTGAGACCAAATTCCCCTTCCTGTTTCGTTGTTATAGATCAATTCCGCGGAAACGTGATACAACACTTGACCGGGATTAGCCCCGCAAAAAGAGTGCAAATGGCTGGTCGCCGAAAGCCGAACGCCGAATGCAATGGACGGCAGTACGACGAGAGTCGGGTTTGCAAGGACGTAGTAGATGGATGAGGAACTTCAAGGCGTTAAGGTCTTGGTAATTGACGACAGCAAGACGATACGTCGCAGTGCGGAGAACATGCTCACCAAAGAAGGCTGCGATGTGACCACGGCGACCGATGGGTTTGACGCATTGGCAAAAATTGCCGATTTGCGACCCGAAATCATCTTTGTCGATATCATGATGCCACGCCTGGACGGATACCAGACTTGCGCGCTGATCAAGAACAACAGCGAATTCAAGGCTATTCCGGTGGTCATGCTTTCCAGCAAGGACGGCCTGTTCGTTAGGGCCAGGGGGCGGATTGTCGGATCAGACAGATATATCTCCAAGCCGTTCAGCAAAGAAGAACTGCTTGGAACCATTCGTACGTTAGTGGTTTGAACGAAGAGGTCGCGGAAAACGATGGCACGGATTCTAGTCGTCGACGATTCTCCCGCTGAGACGCGTCAATTCGTCATGGCGTTGGCCCGCCACGGCCATGAGGTGCTGACGGCGCTGTGCGGCAGCGAAGGGATTGACATGGCGTCTTCGGAACAACCCGATGTCATCCTCATGGATGTAGTCATGCCCGGGATCAACGGGTTCCAGGCGACCCGTCAGATCACAAAAAGCAAAGGCACGAGCCATATACCGGTAATTATCGTATCCTCCAAAAGCCAGGACGCGGATCGCATCTGGGGCGAACGGCAGGGCGCTTACGGTTACATTACCAAGCCAGTGGATGACCGTCTGCTGATTGCTACAGTCAACGAAGCACTGAGCGGTTGAGCCCATCATGAGCGACGGTCAAGCACTCAACAAATTACACGAGATCAAGGCGGCGACCTTTCAGAATGCCGCTCCTCTGCCGCTGCTTGAAACCACTCATTCGGAATGGCAGGGCCTCGGTTATCAGGTAGGCGGGGTACGGCTGGTCTCCCGGATGGGAGAAATCGACGAGATTCTGACGGTACCCAGGCTCGCGCCGCTACCCGTGGTGAAGAGTTGGGTACTGGGAGTGACAAATGTGCGTGGCCGGCTCATGCCGGTGATCGATCTACACGATTACCTCGGTATGACCAAGACGCTACCCAAGTCTCAATGGCGCGTGTTGGTAGTGGATGCGGATAATCTGGTGGCTGGATTATTGGTGGAGCAATCTCTTGGTATTCAGCATTTTCTCGAAGATAGTTTTGAAGAGACGACCGGTGAAGGGATCGAACCGCTGAAGCCATATGTCCGTGGGGCGTTTCGTCATGGCGGGCGCTTGTTTTATGAAACCGACCTAAAATCGATATTGAGGGATGAGAGGTTCTTCAATGTCGCGGAACAGGGTAACTAACGAGTTGTAAAGGATTATGAAGTCAGGAAAGTTGTCTCCGTTGATAAGTATGTTGATGTTGGTGTTGGCCGGCACGATTGCAGGAATGGCTTACGTGATCTACACAGACGAATCGAACGTTATCAACAATACCAGCTTGTTGCTAGCGGTAGCCGGAATGGTACTTGTCGCGTTCATCGCAGTGGTGATTATCAGTCAGACACGTAAGCAACTCGCGGAGCAGGCGTCTCAGAACGAACGAAATCAAGCCGCGATTCTGCAACTGCTGGATGAAATCGCGGATCTAGCCGAAGGGGATCTCAGCATCCACGCTTCGGTTACAGAGAACTTTACCGGTGCGATAGCCGATTCCATCAACTTCGCCATCGATCAGATGCGTGTTCTGGTATCGAATATCAACAACCTGTCGGTACAGGTGTCGAAAGCGGCTGCCGAGACTCAGAGTACCGCGGGTGATCTTGCCATTGCCGCGGAGAATCAAGCCAAGGAAATTGGCGCGGCGTCGCAGGCCATCAACGAGATGGCGATTTCCATCGATCAGGTGTCGTCCAACGCAGCGGAGTCGGCCGCTGTCGCCGAGCGAGCGGTGGAAATCGCGAACAAAGGAGCCGAAGTTGTGCAGGACACCATCCATGGGATGGATACCATTCGCGGTCAGATCCAGGAAACCTCCAAACGAATCAAACGCCTGGGTGAAAGCAGCCAGGAAATTGGCGACATCGTATCGCTCATCAACGACATTGCCGATCAGACGAACATCCTTTCTCTCAACGCAGCGATTCAGGCCTCCATGGCCGGCGACGCCGGGCGGGGTTTTGCCGTTGTTGCTGACGAGGTTCAACGACTGGCGGAACGTTCAAGCGCAGCGACCAAACAGATTGCTGCCCTGGTCAAGACGATTCAAACAGACACCAATGAAGCGGTCATCTCCATGGAACAAACCACGTCCGAAGTGGTTGGTGGTGCGAAGCGCGCCCAGGATGCCGGTGTGGCACTTGAAGAGATCGAGAACGTTTCCAGCAATCTTGCCGAACTGATCCAGGCGATCAGTAACGCGGCTCGTCAACAGGCGGCCTCTGCGGGCCATGTATCCAATACGATGAACGTTATTCAGGAGATCACGGCGCAGACCGTGAATGGTACGGAGCAGACGGCTTCTTCGATCGGGAATCTTGCCGGAATTGCGCACGAAATGCACACCTCCGTCGAAGGCTTCAAGCTTCCCGAACAAGCTTAAATCCAAGGTTCAGTCGACCATGAGCACAGGCCGAGAACATATCGCACTTGAATGGATTAGGAGTGGACTCCTCGAAAAGCTCGACGAATCTCGTCAAGCGCTAGAGGCTTACGCGGAATCCGACCAGGATGAAACGCGAATGCGCGTGTGCTTGACCTGCCTGCATCAGGTGCACGGCACGTTGATTATGCTCGAATTGCGAGGAGTTACCCTCCTTGCGGAGCATCTGGAACGCCTCGCCCAGGAACTACTCGACAATACCCCGGATGACGAGACTGCTGCAGGACATCTGATGCAGGGTATCCTGGAGCTACCGGGTTACGTCGACGAAATTCAACGAGGTGCAGCGGACTCCAGGCAACCGATGTTGCCTCTGGTGAACGAGATACGCGCTTATCTGGGCGAAGAGCCCATTGAGAGTGCCCGGAAGGGTCCCGAGATCACAGCCAGCGTCAGCACATCCGCACTGGACCGGTTCGCGAAGATCGACGGCACCAGCAAAATCAAGAAAATCCGCTCCGCTTATCAGCAGGTGTTGTTGTCGATCATCAAAGGAGAAAAATTAGAACTGGCCCGCAACACGATGACCAAAGTTGCCCAGAGTTTGTGCCTGGTATGTGCCAATACCCCTCACGAAAAACAGTGGCAGGCGTTCGGTGAGTTCATCGCCAGCCTGGACGGTCAACAGGATCGGCTCGAGGGCGATGTAATAAAACTGTTGCGTCGGATCGACTCCGAAATCCGTACGCTGGCAACCGATGGCGCGGCCGCTCTTCAGAACGGGATATCTGTCGAGTTGGTTAAACAGTTGCTGGACTCCGCCAGGCAACATGGACATCGCAGCGAAACCCTGACTGAATTGCGAATGGCAGTGTTCGGCGAATCCGATTCGAGCAGTTTGACAATCTCGGGAAGACAAGCCCTGGCGAGTGCCGCGGAGGCACTTCGCGAAGAGCTGTCGGTCGTCAAAGATCATCTGGATCTATATACCCGCGCCAGTGAAAAGAGCCCCGGAGATTTGGCTGCCCTGGTCGCGCCTCTGAAACAGATCGGCAGCACCCTGACGGTACTCGGATTTGAGAGTTCCAAAGAAATCGTGGCCAGCCAGCTGAAGACTCTGGGTGATCTTGCCATCGACGAACAGGTGGATCAGCAGACGTTGTTGAATATTGCGAGCGCGCTTGTGCAGGTGGATGAGAATCTTGCGGGCTTCACAACGGACGGCAACAAACCCGAGATAGAAAAGATCGCCGGGGATGCTCAGAAATCGGTCGCAATGGAGGCGCGTGCCGGATTGGAAGAGGCCAAACAAGCGGTTATTGACTACATCTCTTCCGAATGGGATGTGGAACATCTGGTGGCTGTACCGAAGCTTCTCGGCGGTATTTGTGGAGCCCTCGAGTTAATCTCATTGTCGCGTACAGCGCGCCTGCTGGGTGGCTGCGGAGGTTATATCGAGAAAACTCTGGTGGACGGTTTTGTTCCGAAATCGGAAGATCTCGATCGTCTGGCGGATGCAATCAGCGGTATCGAATACTACCTGGAGCTACTAACCGATAACCCTCCCGGGAAGGGTACCCAAGATATCCTTGCGCTCGTCGAGCGTAACCTCGGGCAGCTCGGTTACGAGGCGCCGATCACCCAGGAAGAGACGCCCGATGTGTTGTCGCTTGAGATTCGCGAGGGCGCCGAAGATGTTGGCGAGGACGCCGAAGATGTCGCTGCCGCGGAAGATGTTGTCGAGGACGCCGAAGATGACGGATCTTTCGCTGTCGTCGAAGAAGAGCTATCCGGTCAATCGGAAACCGAGTTGGGCGAGAAGCCGAAATTGGACGAGGAAGATATATTCGATCTAACCAGCGAATTGTTTGATGGGATCGAAGGAGGTGCTGAGCGCGAGGCGCCCACTGCCGAGGGCGCCGAAGATGTTGGCGAGGGCGCCGAAGATGTCGCTACCGACGAAGATGTAGTCGAGGACGCCGAGGATGTCGCTACCGACGAAGATGTAGTCGAGGACGCCGAGGATGTCGCTACCGCGGAAGATGTTGCCGAGGAC
>JAPUJX010000669.1 GCA_027295975.1 Gammaproteobacteria bacterium | reverse complement strand
AGAGGTCTGCATACACCGGCGGGGGTAACAAGGAAATACACAACATTGCGAAGACGCCGCGCCGAAAACCGAGCAGAAGCAGGGGCAACAGTATTACGCACACCCAGTATCCCGAATCCGCCCAGGTGTCGAATTCCCTGTCGATTTCCAGCGTTTCATCATCCTGAGGCAATGGGGTCGCCAACAGGTGGCGTATGTCGGAGTCGTTGAGCGTGAGGGTGCGGTAGCGACCGTAAAACTGCCGGGCGATGTCTCGAAGACGCTCCTCGTCGAGTCTGACGACGATGACGTCGCCCTGATCGGATTGCAGAACCCGCCCAGGCTGATTGGCGAAATCCAAAGGTATGTTTGCGCCGCGAGTCGTCCCGAGCCCGAGAATGGAAACGGGAAAACGCGCATCTCGATAATTCGTGATGTCGTCAATTCGGTCGACGCCATCCGTTACGAGCAATATGCGACCCTGATTGACATGGGCGTTCTCGAAGAGTTGATGGACCACCTCCAGAGCACTGGAAGGCTTGCTGCCAAACACCGGCATCATCTCCGGGCTCAACGCCGCCAGTAAGTTTTCGATGGTGTGGGTGTCGTCGGTAAGTGGAACCACCGCGTGTGCATCACCGGCATATGCCACCAGTGCCGTCAAACCTTCGTTGCGCAGGCGGAGAACATCGGCCACTTTTTGCCGGGCGCGAACCAGGCGCGAAGGGGCAATATCTGTTGCAAACATCGACAGCGAGAGATCGAGGGCAATGATCAGTGCATCATTCTTCTGCTCAACCGGCTGCGGCAGACGTTCCCAGGTAGGGCCGGCGAGACCGATCGCGCACGCGCACAGAGCGAATGCCACCACCCAGACGAGGGTACGAATTCTGCCGCCGGTGTTGGTTTCCAGCAGCACGGCCAACAGTTCCGGGGCGATACTCGCCTCCCAGTGCGACCCGCTCACCCGATGGCGCGCCCAGATCAGCGTTAGCGCGATAGCGGGTATCAACGCTACCAGCCACCACGGTCTCAGAAAATGTAGTGCCTCAATCATGACCCCAACCCCGCCAATCGCAGACGATCAACCAGGCAAACGCAAGCCAGGCCACCGTGAGTGGCCAGTAGAAAAGAGCAGCGATCGGTCGGTAAGTTTCCGCCTCCTGTTCAATGGGCTCGAGGGCGTCGATGATGTTGTAGATTTCTACCAGTTTCTCGGTGTTCTGCGCGCGAAAATAGCGGCCACCGGTTTTCTCCGCGATGGCCGAGAGGGTCTTCTCGTCGAGTTCTGCCGACGGGTTGATAATTCGTGACCCGGGCAAACCGAATGCGCGCTTCAGACGCATTTCGTCCGCGCCGACGCCAATGGCGTAGATGCGAATCCCACCATGATTAGCGAGTTCCGCGGCCTTGATGGGTGCTACTTCGCCGACGTTGTTGGTGCCGTCGGTAAGCAATATCAATACGTGATCTCCATCCGGCCGCTGTCGCAGGCGCTTGACGGCGAGCCCAATCGCATCACCGATTGCCGTTTTTCCTCCGGCAATGCCCACCGGCGCTTCGATGAGCAGTCGATTGACGGTCTCGAGATCGAAGGTGAGCGGGGCCTGCAGATAAGCGTTGGTTCCGAAGAGAATCAATCCCAGACGATCGCCTTGACGAGTTTCGATGAAGTCGCTGACGACACTCTTGACGACGGTCAGGCGATTTACCACCTGACCCCCGAGGAGCAGATCTTCGGTACCCATGCTGCCGGAGATATCGACGGCCAGCATGAGGTCCCGTCCCGTTGTGGGCAGAGTTACCGATTCTCCCGTCCACTGCGGACGTGCGGCAGCGGTCACCAGTGCCGTCCAGGCGAGCCAGAGTAACAACGTTCGCCAGGGCAAACCGCGGTTTAGCGTACTACTGTGGCTGACTTCTTCGATCTGGAAATTCGCTATGTCGGGGACCGATAACGCCGCCTGCTGTCGTTGCAGCGGCTCCCAATAGCGGCGTAACAACACAGGAAGAGGAATCAGTACGAAAACGAAGGGCCAGACCCAGGCGATCATGGTTTCACCTGACGGAAGAATCGTTCCAGCAGCGGGTGCAGTTGCTCGATGTCTGCCCGAGGCTGGGGTCGAAACCGGTCGTTTCCGAGTGCCTGGCCGGCTCCCCGGGAGAATTCATTGCCGCCGTACTGCGCGTCCAGCAGGGCCAGCCAGCGCCGATCATTGGCCGCGGGGGCCGCATCAACGCGTAAACCGTGGATCAAGAGTCGTTTGAGAATCTCGTTGCTTTCATGCACGAAAACTTCTTCGCTGAGCGCATTATTGCGGAGTTTGTCATACAGATCGTCGTATAGTCTGCGGGCACGCTTTAACGGCCGCCGTCTGACAATCCAACCACGCGTGTACCGAACGGTAAACCAGACCAGAGCCATCGACCCGAAGACGAGCAGCCACCACCCGGGAGCGGGAGGCCACCAGGACGGGTCCAGGGGCAGGTGGATGTCCCGTAGTTGCGCTAAAGGGTCAGCTTCCATCAATGCTGCTCAATGCGTTTTTGTCGGGAAATCATGACCGGGGCAATTTCCTTTCCGGGGAATCCGATGTTCGTCCCGGCGCGCGGGACCCGCAATTTCCTTCTGGCTGAAACAAGGCGGCGGAGCATTACAACCAACC
>JAPUJX010000668.1 GCA_027295975.1 Gammaproteobacteria bacterium | reverse complement strand
AGTTATGATCGGTTACGTTACCTTGGGGACCAATGATCTCGAGCGGGCTGCCAAGTTCTACGATGCACTTCTGGATGTGATGAGTGCAAAACGTATGATGGAGGAATCCAGCTTTGTTGCCTGGGCAACCAGCGAGGGAGCGCCATCCATTGCGGTCACGAAACCCTTTGACGAGCAGTCCGCGACGGTTGGCAACGGCGTGATGGTTGCTCTTGCCGCAGAGTCACCGGAGCAGGTCGACAGAATTCATGCAAAAGCGCTGGAGTTGGGTGCCACCGATGAAGGCGCTCCAGGTCCAAGAGGCGAGGGAGGATTTTACGCCGGTTACTTCCGAGACCTGGACGGCAACAAGCTGAATGCTTTCTGCATGGTGCCCGGCGAAGAGACTGGATGATCAGCCGACCCGCCGCATGGGCATTAATTGTCCCACCATCCAGGCGAATATCATGATCGCCACGGCGTCAGGCTTCATGGTTGTTTGACGACCTCGCCGTTCAGCATGACAAAAACAACCCGCTCCAGCGCGGTAATATCGTTCAGGGGATCGTTCCCCACGGCAATGATGTCCGCAAGTTTACCCACCTCGATGGTACCGAGCCTGTCCTCCCAGCCAAGCAACTCCGCGTTCACGCGGGTACCGGCCTGGATCGCCTGCATGGGGGTCATGCCGGCCTCGATCAACATAGCGAACTCGCGGGCCGGGTATGAGGGTGCCGTCATGCCCGCCAGGTCTGAGCCGACCGTGACCTTCACCCCGGCCCGAATGGCTTTGCCGATGTTGGCAAAAAATTCCGGCCGGGTCTCGCGAGACAACGCGATCATCTTTTGTTGCGCGGGGTTGTCGCGTACTTCGTGGATGTAGTAATCGCCGATGTACATGGTCGGCACCAGAAACGTGCCGTTTTTCTTCATCAGCCGGATGGCTTCGTCATCTATGAAACTGCCGTGTTCTATGGAGCGGACACCCGCGCGCACCGCCAGTTTGACACCCTCGGCAGAATGCGCGTGGGCCATGACAGGCACATCGAATCGACGTGCTTCCTCCACCGCCACCCGCACTTCCTCCTCGCTGAAATGTACGTTGCGTGGATTGTCATTGGCCGACATGAATGCGCCGGTTACCAACAACTTGATCCAGTCGCTGCCGAACTTGATCTCTCGGCGAACCGCCCTGCGCATCTCGGCAACGCCGTCAACTATATAACCGTCGGCCACCACGGATTGTTCCGGCGACAGATAGTTGATGTCACCGCCGCCGCCGGTGATCGACAGGTAGTGACCGGCACCGGTCAGCCGCGGCCCGGTGAAATATCCTTCGTCGATGGCTTGGCGAATAGCCTGATCGCCATAATAGACGTCTGCCTCGCCAGCGATGCGCACACTGGTCCAACCGGCGCTCAGAAGTGCCTGGAGAGCGTGCAGGCTGCGCAGCGTTTTATACGCCGATGACTCGCTCAGGTGGGTGTACTGGTAGTTGTTGTCGTCGTGCATCATCGGGTGGGCGTGGGCTTCGATCATGCCCGGGAGCAGGGTCGCCGAACCGAGGTCGATGACCCGAGCCGCGGCTGGAATGTCGACATCCTGGCCCACCGCGACAATAGTTGCGTTTTCTATCAGTACGATTACGTTGTTGATCGGTCTATCGCTGCGTCCGTCGATCAATTGCCCAGCCCGTAACGCGATCACCTCGGCGGTTGCGAGCTGTGTCGCAAACATCAGGATGATGAACTGCCATCGGGTCGTTCGACTCATCGTGTCGGCCTCCTTGTGTTGTTCAATAACTCAGCCAGAACTCAGCCAGAACTCAGCCAGCGAGCCTCGAGAGATTGCCGGGCTGAAAATATAGTACCCTGGCGTCCGCACCAGGTTGAAGCATTGGACGAAAGGTAAACGAGTGAGCCTCGAGAAAACGCTTTCGAAAGACCACTACTTTTCCCACGACATTTTTGCCGAGGAACGCGAACGGATATTTTTCGATCAATGGTTCTGCATCGGTCGTTCGTCCGATGTGGCGGATACCGGCGATTATGTCGCCATCGACCTGTGCGGGGAGTCGATCGTCGTCGTCCGCGATGAGATCGGGCACCTGAATGGCTTCTACAACGTGTGTAGACACCGGGGTTCGCAGCTCATTCCGATGGTTTCGGAAGGGAAAGGAACACCCGCGTATTTGACGGGATGTCTCGAGGGTCTTTTCCGCTGCCCCTATCACTCGTGGACCTATGGGCTCGACGGAGGGTTCAAGCGGGCACCCCATGTCGACGATATCGAGCCGGGGGACGCCGACTTTTCCCTGCATGGGGTTGGTGTGGATACCTGGGGCGGTTTTGTTTTTGTTCGATTGTCGGCGGGTGATACCGAACCTGCGTTACTTGAACAACTTGGCGAAATTCCAGAACGCCTGGCTCGTTATCCCCTCGATGAGCTTGAAGTGGGTGCGCGAAAAAGTTACTCGGTGCTTGCGAACTGGAAAGTTGTCCTGGAGAACTACAACGAGTGTTATCACTGTGCCGGCGTACACCCCGAGTTATGCCGGGTTGTGCCGGCCTTCCGGGATGGCGGCGGCGCCAAACTGGATTGGGATGCAGGCATTCCTCACCGGGAAGGGGCATACACCTTCACGAGGGACGGAACGACGAAACGCGCACCCTTTCCCGGTTTGAACGAAGCGGAGAAGACCCGGCACAACGGTGAGCTGGCTTATCCGAACCTGATGGTCAGCCTGTCCTGCGATCACGTGGCCGCTTTTGTCCTCTGGCCGGTCTCCCCGAGCGAAACCCGCATCAACTGTGATTTTCTTTTCCATCCGGACGAAACAGCCGGGGCGGATTTTGATCCGGCCGATGCCGTCGAGTTCTGGGACCTCGTCAACCGTCAGGACTGGGTTATCTGTGAGAATGTGCAACGCGGCATGGCGTCGCGGGTGTTCCGCCAGGGTTATTACGCCCCGATGGAAGACCTCAGCCTCGACATACGCAACTTCGTACGAAAAAGTCTGGATAAGGAGTAACAAGGGGTCGGGTTGTACTGACCCCTTTTGACTAGGTGACTAGGTGACTAGGTGACCTAGGTATAGGTACTACCCTTCATCCCCCCGCCGATATCCTGCCTGATCACCACGTTCACCAAAGCCGGTTTCCCGGAAGCGAAAGCACGTTCCAGTGCCGGACCGATCTCTTCCGGACGTTCGCAATATTCGCCGTAACCGCCCATGGCTTCGACTATTTTGTCATACCGGGTGAAATTGAGCGTGGTGGCGACAACCCGGTTCGCACCATAAATCGCCGCTTGAGGTCGCGCCATCTGGCCCCAGGCGCCGTCGACGCCGACAATGCCGACGATGGGCAACTCGAAACGCACCGCGGTGTCGTATTCGAAACCGTTCAGTCCGAATGCGCCATCGCCGTAGATGATCAACACGCGTTTTTCGGGTTTTGCCAGTTGTGCGGCCAGGGCAAAAGGCATTCCAACCCCCAGCGTGCCAAGTGGTCCCGGATCCATCCAGCAGTTTTCTTCCGGCACGGGAAGCACCTTTGACGCTTGCGCGACGATGTCTCCGCCATCGCCGATGAGGATGACATCTTTGTCCGCGACGAAGTCTCTGATCTCGCGGCACATGCGCAACGGGTCGATGGGTACCTCGTCGGAATTGAGTTGGGCGCTGAATGCGGCTTCCAGTTCCCCTTCCCGTTCAATCATTCGATCGCGCCATTCGCTGAAGTCCATGTCCGGGTGGTTGGTGGCCATTTTTTCCAGCATCGCCTCGAAGGTTGCCGCCACGTTGCCGACCACCGCCGCATCCACCGACCGGTTGGTGCCGATCAGCTCGTTTTCCACGTCCAGCTGGATGATC
>JAPUJX010000667.1 GCA_027295975.1 Gammaproteobacteria bacterium | reverse complement strand
ATTGAGCATCTGCAGCGTATTGTGTTCGTCGAATTGATCAAATACGGCTACCGCTTCGCGGCCTTTCGTTTCCACGGCAATCGAACCTGGAATCTGCAGTTTCTCCGGCATGCCGTTGTTGAAAACGAGACGTACCTGTTTTGTCGTTCTGTACAATTGCTCGAGAGGCGCAACAAAGTCGATCTTCCCCTCTCGAAGGAAAGCTACATGATCGAGCAGTCCGGAAAACTCGTTGAGCAGGTGGGAACACAGCAGAATGGTTTTACCGGTTTCCTGATAGCGGCTGAGAATGGTTTCGATGAAGTTTCGACGTGCCGCCGCATCCAGACCCCCGGCCGGTTCATCGAGAATGAGCATGTCGGGTTCAAAAGCCAGCGCCAGCAATAGGGCGAGTTTCGCCCGCATCCCTTTGGAAAGAGCGGATACCCGGGTTTCACCTGGCAGCGAAAATTCTCGTTGAAGTTCCGAGCACACCGTATCGTTCCAGGTTCTGTGATAAGCGGCAATCATGGCGACGATGTCCCGCACCCGCATGTTCTCGTAGAATCCATGGTGTTCGGCCACGTAACCCACCCTCGATTTAACCGCGACCTCATCGGTTTCCGGGTTAAGCCCCAACACCTCGGCGCTGCCTTCGGAGGGTGGCAGCAACCCCATCAACATCTGGATGGTTGTTGACTTCCCGGAGCCGTTCTCGCCCAACAGGCCAAACACCGAGCCTCGGGGAACCTGCAGATCGAGCCCCCGAACGGCCCAGGTATGACCAAACCGCTGACCGAGGTTATGCGTTTCGATTGCCCAATCCGTCATAATTCAGGTTCCTGTTGTCGTTGATTCGGTTTTGCGTGCCTCGGTTTCTATCAGTCGCAGCAGCTGTTCGGTTGACAGTTGAGATAGCCGCGATTCGGTCAGAAGTTCTCCAATCTTCTCGAGCACGCATTTTCGCCGGGCGACCTTCTCCTGCTCCGCGCCACACCTGGTCACGAAAACACCGGATCCCTGCCGGGCGTGCACCAGTCCTTGATGTTCAAGCTCCAGGTAAGCCCGGCTCACCGTATTGCGATTGACCCTGGTCTGGATGGCGGCTTCCCGTATGGGTGGAAGGCGATCACCCGACCTGAGGGAGCCGGTCGCAATGGCTTGGCGCACCGCATCGGTAATCTGCAGGTAGGCGGGCTTGGCGTTATACAGGTCAACTGAAAGAAGCATCTGTACAACTTACCTAATTGACCCAGCCATACTGTGACAGTTGTCTCCTTTCAGAGAGAAGGGAGAATTAATGGGTCTCTTTCTCGCTATAGGCGATCAATCGGATTGGACAGATTGCGCGAGTCTCACCCGGTATGGCCGGTCGACTCACGCAACCCGCACGACAGGGGATCGACGGGGGATTAAAAGTTACTCCCTCGGCAGATCGTCCCGTACGTCAAACCAGGGAATGCCCTCGGCGTGGAATACGTGTTTTTGAGGTGTGAACGTTTCGGGATGGTCAAAGGCGTTCAGGTAAAGGTCGATCTCGCCGGTTCGCTTAGCGGTTTCATACGCCAGCGGCGTGCCGCAGGTCGCACAGAAGCTGCGTTTCACTCCGGGAGATGAGACGTAAATTGATCGCTTTCCGGAAAAATGCACATGTCCGAGATCGAAGTTGACAAAACAACTCACCGGCGAGGCCGTGTGTCGCCTGCAACTGGCGCAATGACAGTAAGCTACCCAGCGGGGATCACCTTCCACAGCAAATTTCAGTTGTCCACATAAACAATGACCACTCGCCATTTTTGTCTCCCTCGCAGGTTGCGCTCAAATATACCCATGATGTTAAGGTGCCGCTGGTCTGGGGGATATGGGTATTGAGGATATCGTGAAAACCGGGGTGGCAATCGTCGGTGGGGGGCCAGCGGGGCTGCTCCTCAGTCAGCGACTGCATCTGGAAGGAGTCGATAACGTAGTTCTCGAATGCCGGTCCCGTGAACACGTTTTGGGCCGGGTACGGGCGGGCGTGCTCGAGTGGGGGTCCGTGGAGGTACTGCGTGATTCGGACGTAGGCGGGCGCCTGGACATCGATGGTCACGAACATGATGGCGCGGATATCGTCTGGGGTGGTGAGCACCGGTTGACCATCGACACAAAAAAGTACGCAGACCGGCCGATGATGGCTTACGGGCAAACCAATATTACCGAAGACCTGTATGCCGCTCGCGCCGCCATGGGTGGCATAGTCGTAGATGAGGCCGAACGGGTGACGTTACATGACATCGATACGCACCACCCGTCGGTCGGGTACACGAAAAACGGGGATTCCCATCGTATCGACTGTGTGTTCATCGCCGGTTGTGATGGTTTCCATGGCGTCAGCAGGCAGAGCATACCGCGGACAGAACGTCGGGAATTTGAAAAGGAATATCCGTTTGGCTGGCTGGGAATCCTGTCTGAAACCCCGCCGTTGCCCGATCTGATTTATGCCAACAGCGAACGAGGTTTTGCCCTGTGTTCCATGCGCAACCCGATGTTGAGTCGTTATTACATTCAGTGTGAGTTGGACACCAACCTGGATGATTGGCCGGACGAGCGGTTTTGGGAAGAACTGAAGTTGCGTTTCCCCAGGAACATAGGTGATGCGATCGTTACCGGGGCTTCCATTGAAAAATCCATCGCGCCGCTCAGAAGTTTTGTCTCCGAACCCATGTCGTACGGGCGTCTGTTTCTTGCCGGAGACGCTGCGCACATCGTTCCGCCGACCGGCGCCAAGGGGCTCAACCTGGCGATTTCGGATGTGTTTTACCTGTCCCGCGCCCTGGTTGCCCAGATCAAACATGGTGATGAGCGGTATCTGTCGAGTTATTCCGACATGGCGTTGCGCCGTGTCTGGGGAGCGGCTCGTTTTTCCTGGTGGTTGACCGGCTTGCTGCATCGATTTCCGGCGCAGGGTTCGTTCGATTTGCGGGCACAGCAACAGGAACTTTCTTATCTGGCTTCGTCGGATGCTCATATGCGGTCTGTTTGCGAACAATACGCTGGCCTGCCGTTTGAGGATCTCACTTGAAATCGGCTTGGAATCATGGGGTGTGACACGGAGTAACAAATGCAGCAGAAACCTTTTTTCGACGCACCCTTTCCCGATGCGCCCATTTCCGATATCGATCCGTACGAGGAACATCACCTGGAGGATCCGCGGGAGTTTCACGAAACCCTTCGTCGTAACGGTCCGCTGGTGTGGCTGACCCGTTACGGCGTCTGGGCCACCGGCAAACACCGCGAAGTCACCGCGATCTTCAAGAATTTTCGTACGTTTTGTTCGTCACGGGGAGTGGGGCTGCAGGATTTCAAAACGGAAGAACCCTGGCGACCACCCAGCCTCATTCTCGAAGCAGATCCACCGGAACACACTCGAATGCGAAAAGTGTTGTCCAGCGTGTTGTCCGCGAACGCCCTGTCAGCGTTACGAGCCGGATTTGAGAAGGAGGCCGAGCAACGTGTTGACAGGTTGCTCGGTGCGGGTGAATTTGATGGCATTCAGGAACTTGCGGTGGGGTTTCCGATCACCGTGTTCCCCGATGCGGTGGGTTTGAACCGGGAGAACCGACATTTTCTACTCGACTATGGGAACCTCGTTTTCAATATGCTGGGTCCCAGGAACGAGATTGCGGCACGCGCGGCCCAGAGGGCGGCTTCGGCGGTTGCCTGGATTGCCGAACAATGTGAGAGGGAGAACCTGGCCGATGGTGCGCTGGGCGGCGATATATACGGTTACGTCGACCGGGGCGAGATCACCGAGACCCAAGCGTCGTTGCTGGTACGGTCGTTGCTCTCGGCGGGTCTGGACACCACCGTCATCGCCATTGGCAATATGTTGCGCTGTTTTGCGGATCATCCGGCTCAATGGCAGGTTCTCAGGCAAGATCCTCATCGAGCGAGGTTCGCGTTCGAGGAGGTTCTGCGTTACGCATCTCCAGTACACACGTTTTTTCGAACAGCCGATGAGGACACGGAGGTTTCGGGCGTGCCCATACGGGAGGGTGCGAAGGTCCTGTTGAACATCGACTGCGCCAACCGCGACACCGACCGCTGGCCGGACGCGAATGTCTTCGACATTACCCGGCGTCCGGGCGGTCAGGCCGCTTTTGGCGTTGGGATTCACGCTTGTGTCGGGCGTCACCTGGCGGCGTTGGAATCCGAAGTGTTGCTGCAGACTCTTGCGGCGAAGGTTCGGTTGATCGAACTCACGGGTGCGCCGGTGCCGGATGCCAACAACGCGTTGCGGGGGTATAGAGAACTACCAATGAGGATCGAGGCGGGCGAGTGATGAAAGACTACTCGGATATTCCCGGAACATACGTATTCGATGGCGAACACAGCCGTAAAGGTTATCGGCTCAACATGTTCTGCATGTCCCTGAACGATGCGGCAAACCGTGAACTGTTTGTACGGGACGAATCAGCCTATCTGGATGGACGTGGGCTTACGCCCGCGCAAATCAAAGCGGTGTTGGGTCGGGACTATCTGGAACTGCTGAAGTTGGGTGGAAATATCTATTACACGTTCAAGCTGGCAATGCTCGACGGAAAATCCATGCAGTACGTGGGTGCGCAGATGTCGGATATGACCGAGGAGGCGTTCAGGGAGATGATGCTGAACGGCGGGCGTCCCATCGACGGAAACCGGCACAAGGGAGAATTCTGATGGCGCGAATCATCGCCGGAGTCGGAACCTCCCACGTACCCGCCATCGGTGCCGCCATGGACAACGGAGCAACCGACAGCGACTACTGGGCACCGTTGTTCGAAGGTTACGAACCGGCTCGCGAGTGGATGAGAAGAACCCGGCCGGACGTGGCTATTGTGATCTACAACGACCATGCCTCGACGTTTTCACTCGAGATGATCCCAACCTTCGCGATCGGAGTTGCCGATGTTTTCCAGCCTGCGGACGAGGGGTACGGCCCGCGTGATGTCCCGGCTGTACACGGACATCCGGAACTGGCCTGGCACCTGGCGGAAAACCTGATCCTGAACGAATTCGATATGACGATCGCCAACAACCTGGCCGTAGACCATGGGTTGACCGTGCCGCTTTCGATCATGTTCGGACAACCCGATGTCTGGCCGTGCCGGGTGATTCCGATATGCGTGAACGTGATTCAGTACCCGCCTCCCACCGGCAAACGCTGTTACGACCTCGGTCGGGCAATCGCTCGGATCGTGGCGTCGTTTGCTGAAGACCTGACTGTGGTGGTTTTCGGCACGGGTGGCATGTCCCACCAGTTGCAGGGTGAGCGGGCGGGTGTCATCAACCAGCCATTCGACCTCGATTTTCTCGACCGGCTGGTGAGTGATCCGATAGGTTTGACCAAACGCCCCCACGTGGACTACATCCGTGAAGCGGGTTCCGAGGGTATCGAGCTTGTGATGTGGCTTGCCATGCGGGGTGCATTGGGAGATTCGGTAACAGAGGTGTATCGCCACTACCACGTCCCGGCTTCCAACACGGGCGCCGGACTCACCATTCTGGAACCAGGTTAACTTCTACACATAGTCTCTTCTAATCTCCTCAGGCCAGTAAAGTCGCATCGGGTTGTCTACCAGCAACGCCTGTTGTTTGACCCTGGTGGGCGCGATCTCTGGAATGAAATCCACCAGCGTACCGTCGTCCGGCATATGCGATTTCATGTTTGGGTGGGGCCAGTCCGTACCCCACAACACCCTGTCGCCGAAACGTTCCACCAGCAGGCGGCAAAATGGGACGACGTCTTCGTAGGTCGGTGGACCCACGGCGGACAAACGTTCGGGGCAGCTTACCTTGACCCAGAAGTTGGGATGATCTTCCATCAGGCCAATGAATTGGGCGAATTCAGCACCGTCCACGGGTTGCGTCACGTCGGGTCGACCCATGTGATCCACTACCACCGGCGTCGGTAAGGTCGTTACGAGGTCGTGGATTTCATCGAGTTCCCGGGCCTCGAAGTAAATGACGATGTGCCAGTTGAGCGGTGCGATTTTTTCGGCAACCCGTTGCAGGGCTTCATGAGGAAGTTTGTCGACGAGGCGTTTGACGAAATTGAACCGCACCCCGCACACACCGGCCGCGTCCAGAACGCGAAGTTCGTCATGGCTGATCCCCGGGTCGACGGCGGCTATTCCTTTTGCGAGGCCGTTTGAAAACGACAGCGCATCGACGAGGGCCGCGTTGTCTGTGCCGTGACAGGTGGCCTGGACGATTACGTTTCGTGAAAAACCCAGATGATCGCGCAACGCAAAAAGCGAAAATTTACCGGCGTCACACGGCGTGTATTTACGCTCCGGCGCAAAAGGAAACTGGTCAGCCGGTCCGAACACGTGGCAGTGGGCATCCACCGCCCCCGGAGGTGGACGGAACCCTGGTATCGAGGGGGCAGGATGAAAGGGAAGCCAGTCTGGGTCCATCAGCAACTCCTGGATTTCAGATAGTTTTGGCCGGCATTTGCGCCGATATGGCTTTTAACACGGCGTCAGCGATTCGTTCCGCATCGCGAGGCACGTCGCCCCACTGCTCGCCGAGATTGAGTCCGCCGACCAGCGCTTCGATTTTCTCGCTGCCCTGGGACATCCAACTGGGGGTGCCGAGGTGGGCGAGGGTATCGCAGACCTCCATCATCTCGGCGGCCCGTCGCACACCGTGTCTGGCGACTCGCTCCATCGTGTAGTCCGCCAGGGCTTTTGTCTCGGTGAATCTGAGCACCTCATCGAGGGACGGAAAAATGCGTTCCGCCAGACCGGCGCGATAAGCCGCCAGCGCACACTCCATGGTGATGCTTTCCAGTCCTTTCACGAAAACACTGCGAATCATTTTCACCAGGGAGGCGGCGCCGACTTCCGGGGAAATGATTTCGGCGTGGGGAAAGTGCTGGTGGATAAATGCCCTCTGTGCCTCGGCGCGCGGACCGGCGATCAGGATGGGACTCCCATTCAGTTTCGGCAATACCGGCGAGAGGATGGCCACATCCAGGTAACCATCGCCAACGCTGGCCGCCGCCAGCTTTTTCTTTTCGGGTGCCGCGGAGTTGATATCGAAATAGGGGATTTCCCGGTTAATCGAGCCGACGCTCGTCGCGGCGATTTGCACCTGATCGGGGGTCACGGCGCTGATTATCACCTCGGATGTGCGGGCCAGCGTCTCGGCGGCATAAACCGGTGATACGTCACTCCGGAGACAGGTTGCCGTCATGTTTTCACGGGTGGTTGCATGATCGAAAAGCACATCGTAGGCGGCGATGCCGAGCACCAGGCCGGTTTCGCGCCAACCCCGGGTAAAAGCCCGGGCCGCCTCGCCGAAGCCGATAAATCCGATGTCGTACATGGTGATCTCCTGAGCGGCCCGGGACCTTGTCAACATAATAAATTACCGCGCAATTGTAAGGGCCTTCGTACCCGGGGGTGGTGGTGCTATCGTTACATCAATCTTAGGGCACGCGAGCAGGGATGATCATAGATTGCCACGGCCACTACACGACGGCGCCGGATGAACTGGAGTCTTATCGCGACCGCCAGAAGGCGGACCTCGAACTGGATCCGGAACATCGGTCGGTCAAGGGTGAACTCGGGATCAGTGACGACCAGATTCGCGAGAGCCTGGAAGGCGCGCAACTCAAGATGCAGGCAGAGCGAGGTACGGATCTCACGATCTTCTCGCCCCGCGCCAGTTGGATGGGACACCATGTCGGCAACGCCAGCACGTCCAGTACCTGGACGGAACACTGTAATGACCTGATCTACCGCATCACCCAACTGTACCCCGACAACTTCGTGGGGGTGGCCCAGTTACCACAGACGCCGGGCGTCGCGCCCGACAACTGTATCGCCGAACTGGAACGCTGTGTGAACGAATTGGGTTTCGTTGGCTGTAACCTCAACCCGGACCCGTCGGGTGGTTACTGGACAGATCCGCCTCTCGGGAATCGATTCTGGTACCCGTTTTTCGAGAGGATGTGCGAGCTGGATGTGCCCGCGATGATCCACGTGAGCGCTGCGTGCAACCCATGTTTTCACACCACCGGTTCTCACTATCTGGGTGCCGACACCACGGCGTTCATGCAGATGTTGACGTCTGATCTGTTGCGGGACTTTCCGGAGATCAAGTTCATCGTTCCCCACGGCGGCGGGGCGGTTCCGTATCATTGGGGGCGGTTTCGCGGCCTGGTGCAAGCCATGGACAAACCCCCGCTGGAAGAACTGGTTCTGGGCAACGTCTTCTTCGATACCTGCGTTTACCACCAACCGGGTATCGACTTGTTGCTGGATGTGATACCGGCTGCAAATGTTCTGTTTGCCTCGGAGCTACTGGGCGCGGTGCGTGGTGTCGATCCCGACACGGGGCATAATTTCGACGACACCAGGCGCTACATTGATGCCTCGGATCGCGCAACGGATGCCGAAAAGCGCATGATCTTCTCGGAAAATGCCAAGCGAGTTTATTCGCGCATGTTGACCTGATGGGCGGCATTCCCTGTTCGCTGATCCGGGGAGGCACGTCTCGCGGTGCCTACTTCCAGGAGAAACATCTTCCAGCGGATGAAGTGGCGCGTGACGCGTTGCTCGTCAGGATCATGGGTGGGCCGGATGTCTTGCAGGTGGACGGAATTGGCGGTGGTCATCCCCTGACGAGCAAAGTCGCGGTCATCCGCCAGTCGCCGGATAGCGGGATCGATGTCGATTACCTGTTCCTGCAGGTTGATCCGCACCAGCAGACCGTGAGTTCCGCGCAGAACTGCGGCAACCTGCTCGCCGGAGTTGGGATTTTTGCCATCCGGGAAAATCTCGTTGAGGCTCAACAGCACGAAACGAAAGTTCGGGTGCGGATGTTGAACAGCCATGCCGTATGCCATTTGGTCCTGCAAACGCCTGGTGGCGAGGTCGATTCGCGAGGCGACACGTCCATAGATGGAGTGCCGGGCACATCCGCGCCCATTGTCTGCAACTATCTCGACATCGCCGGTTCCAGTTGTGGAGCGCTGCTGCCGACCGGGCATGAGGTCGATACGTTCGATGGGATGGAGGCCACCTGCGTGGACAACGGTATGCCGGTGGTTGTATTGCGCGCGTCACACTTCGGGCTGTCCGGGGTGGAGTCGCCCGAAGAACTGGATATCAACGAAGTCCTGAAACAGCAACTCGAGGTAATCCGCCTCCAGGCCGGACGTGCCATGAAGCTGGGGGACGTACACGCAAAATCCATTCCAAAGATGTGTCTGGTATCGCCCCCGCGATCCGGTGGCGCAATCATGACCAGAACCTTCATCCCCCACGTGTGCCACAAGTCCATCGGAGTACTGGGTGCGGTGAGTGTCGCCACCGCTTGTCTCACAGCCGATTCAATTACGCGGGAGTTGGCGAAGGTACCCGATGGAAAGACCAAACGAATGCAGGTGGAACACCCCGGTGGCTCGATGGAAGTCCATCTCGATCTCGATGATGCGGGCCAGGTGGTGAGTGCGGGTATCGTGCGTACCGCCCGGTTGCTGTTTAGTGGAGAGGTAATGGTATGAAAAACATCGCGGTGCGGAAGATCGCGCGCGCCGATGCAGGCGTCATAGACGGACTGGCGAATTGCGGGGTGGCGACGGTGCACGAGGCCCAGGGACGCACGGGTCTGCTGAAACCTTATATGCGGCCCATCTACCCGGGAGCGTCGATTGCCGGCAGTGCCGTAACCGTATTGGCACACCCGGGAGACAACTGGATGTTACATGTCGCCATGGAGTTGTGTGAACCGGGTGACATATTGCTGGTTGGGCTTTCGGCGGACAACACCAACGGCATGTTTGGCGATCTGTTGGCAACCTCCGCCCGGGCACGAGGCGTTCGTGGACTGGTGATTGATGCCGGAGTGCGCGATGTAGCAGATCTCACCGCGATGCAGTTTCCGGTCTGGTCGCGGGCGGTGTCCGCCGAGGGCACGGTCAAAGCCACCCCCGGGTGCGTGAATGTTCCGGTGGTGTGTGCCGGATGTCTGGTCAATCCCGGGGACGTGGTGGTAGCGGGCGACGATGGCGTTTGTATCGTTCCGCGCGAGATGGCCGCTCGAGCCCTGGAAAAAAGTAACACCCGTGTGGCGCAGGAGGAAATAACCCGGCAACGTCTGGCTGCGGGAGAGGCGGGGTTGGATATCTACAACATGCGCGAGAAGCTGGCGGCTGCCGGCATGGAGTACGTCGATTGAAGATCTGCCTGGTTGGCGAAGGCGCTTTCGGAAACAAACATCTGGACGCACTTGAGCGCATCGATGATGTCGAGGTGGTATCCGTTTGCGGCGGCGTCGCGGCTGCGACCGAAACGGTGGCAGAAGAGCGAGGCATTCCCCATTTCACGCTCGACCTCGGAGAAGCGCTCGACCAGCCAGGTGTCGAGGCGGCAATTTTGGCCTCTCCGACCCCGCTGCATGCCGAACAGGCGAGCCAGGTCATGCAAGCCGGCAAACATGTGCTGGTAGAGATTCCCATGGCCGATAATCTGGCTGACGCCGAAGCGCTCGTGCGCATGCAGCAGGCAACCGGCGTCGTGGCGATGGTGGACCATGTCCGCAGGTTCAATCCCTCACACCAGTGGATTCACAACCGGATTCGCGAAGGTCTTCTCACGATCCAGCAGATGGACGTGCAGACGTACTTCTTTCGCCGCACCAACACCAACGCGCGCGGCGAACCGCGGAGTTGGACGGATCACCTGCTCTGGCACCATGCCTGCCACACGGTGGACCTTTTTGAATATCAGACCGGCGGCGCTACCGCCGAGGTGACCGCGTTACAGGGTCCGGTGGATGCCAATCTCGGCATAACCATGGATATGGCCATCGGGTTGAAAGCCCCCAGCGGGGCGATCTGCACGCTCTCCCTGTCTTTCAACAACAATGGACCCTTTGGGACCTTTTTCCGCTACATCTGTGCGGAGGGCACTTTTGTCGCGAACTATGACGATCTATTCACGGGCGATGGGGAGCAGATCGATGTCGGTGAAGTTGCTGTCAGCACGGATGGCATCGAACTCGCGGACCGGGAGTTTCTGGCCGCGATCCGGGAAGATCGGGAACCCAATTCGAGCCTTGCCCAGGGGTTGGGAGCCATGCGCACGCTGGATCGCCTGGAACGTGCGCTTTCAGAAAGCTGAAGTTGCGGCGTAAATCCGGCAGGGGCAGCCACTCGACTCATGAAACCGTTTCTCTTTTTCTTTTTATCCGGGGTGTTATGGGGTGCGCCTGGCGTGTACGGGGCCGAACAGAAACCACCCTGGATTCAGGAGGAGGTGATTCTGGCTGCTCTTGAAATCCGTATGACGGAAGAACAATTACCTCAGTTCAGACAAGCAATCTCGAACTTTTTCGATAGTCTGAATTCCGCCGTACACAAGCTTGTCCGGCGCAATGTTACGAATCTGCCGAGAGAAATCAGGCGCAAGCGCAACATTTATGTAAAACGCATGGACGCCGAAATGGCTGAATTTCTCACCCAGGAACAGATGCCCGGGTATTACGAATATCGCGACCTGCTGCTGGCAAGAATGTCAAACGAGAGACGATCGGAGCCGCTGGAGAACTTGGAAGGTCCCGCCTCGCACAATCAATAGAGACCCTGCCGGGTTTAGTCTACGGACCAAGCGTCAATCCAGGATCAGCGGCAATTCGGCGGCTACCGGCAATCCGGAATCCGGGTTCAGCGCTGGTGCGGTTTCCTTCCGCCAGTCCGCACCCGCATCCAGGACGAATGTTCCCATGCGAACCCGGCCGATTTCGGGTTTGCCGACGTTCACGGGCAACTCGCCGGTGTCTCGCAATAGTTTGGCGGCGCGGAGCAGTTGGCGGCGCACCGCGATGACGTACACATCCGTGGTGCCCAGGTGCTCCTGAGTGCGGTCGTAGAGGGCTTCGCCCTGGGCGTTGCACATCAACTCCGTCATTGCGCGGTCGGGTAAGTTCAGAATGAACGGAATGCCGTTGTACATCAGGTTCTTCTGCACGTCGCGATCCAACATGTAGTCGTTGGTCTTGTTTGCTACGCTCATATAGTAGCTGCGG
>JAPUJX010000666.1 GCA_027295975.1 Gammaproteobacteria bacterium | reverse complement strand
CCGGGAAAATTATCGCTGAGCAAGGGCGCATCGATGTACTGGTAACCAGTGCCGGCATAAACATCAAACAGCGAAACTGGCACAACGTCTCACTCGATGACTGGGACAAGGTCATCCGGATAGACCTCGACGGCTCGTTTTATTGCAGCAAAGCCGTGTTGCCGACGATGATTTCGCAAGGGGACGGACTCATCGTCAACATCTCCTCGTGGGCGGGGAAACATGTGAGCATGGTTACGGGACCGGCCTATACGGCGGCAAAACACGCCATGAACGCAATGAACGAAAGCATCAACATGGAAGCCGGCCTGCACGGGGTCCGCGCATGCGCGATTTGCCCTGGCGAAGTGGCTACGCCCATTCTCGATAATCGTCCCATACCGGTCACCGAAGACGATCGTGCCAGGATGGTTCAGTCGGAAGACTGCGGAGACATAGTTGCGTTCCTGGCGCGGTTACCGGCTCATGTGTGCATCAACGAACTCACCGTCAGCCCCACCTGGAATCGGGGTTATGTCAACCAGGCCAAGGCATTATTGGAGAACTGACCCTTCCGGCAGGGGGCGGAACCGGCGATGGGTTCAACGGGGGTTGTGAGCCCAGCCCGTTTCGTAATTTGCGCTCATACCCGGGCCCCGGATGCGGAGGTGTTTGATCTTCCATTGCCCATCTACCTTTGCGTAGTCTTCGTGATAACGGGTAGCCTGCCACTTGGCCTGGTTGTTTTCCCTGAAGGTGAAAGGTCCGAAGAAATACCAGGTGCCGTCGGCGCTGTCGCCGTGCACATTGATGCGCGGGTTCATGGTCATATGTTGGGAAAAACTCATCATGTTCTGAAATCCCTGGAACAGCGTGCGAATTTCCGCGTGGCCTTTCGCCGTGCCGATGCCTTTGCCTTCCCAGATTCCATCTTCGGTGAAGATGGTGACGATTCGGTCGGGGTTGTGGTTGTCATCGCAGATCTCGCAGTAGAGCGCCTTTAATTGTTTGATGTCTTCCAGGTCTTCCAGACGCATGATTCGCGCCTCCAGTTCGGATACGCCCATAAGGTTTCCCCCGGCTGGTGAGTGTAATTCGATATTACCCGGGTCAGTTCAACCTGACCCCGTTTAAGTCTTTTATTGGTTGAGCGCCCGGACCTCGGGTAGTACCTCTTCTAGCAACCGTTCGGTCTGAGTCATCATGTCCGCGGTGCCCGCGGCGATTGGTCTCAGGATGAATTTGTGCACCCCGGCTTTGCGGAAATCCGCGAGAAGCCTCATGATTTCCTCCGTGCCCCCGACGGCGGTAAACCCCTCGGGATCGCGCCCCAGACGTTTCGTCAGCAGGTTGTTGTATTTCTGGACAATCGGCTCGTCCGAACCGCCGAAACGGAAACCAAATCCAGCCCCGTAGTGATCTTCGTCGATCTGCCGACCGAGTTGTTCGGTGCGCGCCTTGATTGCCTCGATGATGGGACCTACCTGATCCGCGGAATCGATTCCGGCCTGCCATCCGGTACCCCAACGCGCCGTACGTTCGATGGCTTGTTTTGCCGATCCGCCAACCCACAACGGCATTGGGTTCTGGATCGGTCTTGGCGCAATGCTGGCCTCGTTCAATTGGTAATAGGTGCCTTCCATCGTCACCGTTTCCTCGGACCATAACCGCGATAATATTTCCAGTCCTTCGGCGGTACGCTTGCCACGGCCTTTGGTGGGTGTTCCGGTGGCGACGTAGTCGCGCGAGATTGCGCTTCCGACGCCAAACGCCGGCAGCAGGCGTCCGCCGCTCAATACGTCGATGGTGGCACAGGCCTTGGCGGTGACCACCGGGTCGCGCAGACCCAGGCTTGCCACGTTCATGCCGAATTTGATGTTTTTGGTGGCTCCCGCCAGCGCCGCCATCACGCTCATACATTCGAGATTATCGTCTTTGCTGATAATGCGGTCGCTCTGCCATATCGAATCGACCCCGCCGCTGTCACAGAGATCGACCCATTGCCAGAATCCGGCGGCGTCATCGAAAGAGAAGTTCGCGATGCCGAGGCCTGCGCTGATCGTCATGTTCTACGTCCTCCGAGGGCGCGTCCTCCCGGGACGCGTCCTTCCTGGACGCGTCTTCCAGAGGCGCGAGTATAACCGGTAGCGGCCTCCATCCGATCACGAAGGCGGTCGCCCAGCATGTTTGTGCACCAGATCGTCATGGCGAGCAGAACACCCGGGAAGATCAGGGTCCAGGGGGAAGATTCCATGGTTTGTGTTCCGTCGGCAATGAGCACGCCCCAACTGGTGTCGGGTTCCTGAATTCCCAGACCTAAAAAGCTGATGAAACTTTCCGCCAGAATTACCCCCGGAATCGTCAACGTTGCGTACACCAGGGCAGGTCCCATGACATTCGGTACCACATGCCTCAGCACGATGGCCGGCGTTGAAACACCGAGTAAACGCGCGGCAGCAATGAAAGGTTGGGTACGCAACCGCAGGGTCTGACCGCGTACGATGCGGGCGATATCCAGCCAGAAAATCGCTCCGAGCGCCATGAACAGCAGATAGGGATTTCTACCGAAAATCACAACGAGCAGGATGACAATCAGCACGAACGGAACTGCGTACAACATATCTACAAAGCGCATCATCAGCTGATCGGTCCGGCCCCCCAGGTAGCCGGCCACGGCGCCCCATGGGATGCCGACGAGTACACTGACGACGGTCGCGACCAGGGCTATCCCCAGGGATACGCGAGCCCCCAGCATTGAACGTACAAAAAGATCCCGGCCGATGAAATCCGTGCCGAACCAGTGTGTTGCGCTGGGCGGCGATTCCAGCGCGTCCCAGTCGATTTCATCGAACTTCCAGCCGGAGAACAGCGGACCCAGCCATGCCAGCAGCACGATCGCTCCGAGAATCAGGCTGCAGATGCGTGCCAGTCGGGTGTCGAACAGAGCGCTCGTTACCACCGAGCGGATCATGGTTGTAGTCGAATACGTGGATCCATCCGCGCGTAGGCGAGATCCACCAGCAGGTTGAACAGCAGTATCAACGCCGCGTAAACAACCACGACGCCCATCACCAATGTGTAGTCGCGGTTCAACGCGCCCTGGACGAAATAACGTCCGATACCCGGCAGTTCGAACACCTGTTCGATAACCACCGATCCCGTCAAGAGCGCAGCGGCAGCGGGGCCAAGATAGGAAACCACCGGCAACAGTGCGATTGGCAGGATATGGCGGCGAATGATCATGCGTTCGGTCAGACCCTTGGCTCTGGCCGTCGTCAGATGCGGCTCGGAGAGGGTCTCCACGACGCTTCCGCGAGTGAGGCGCGCGATTGCGGCTGTAAACGGCAATGCCAGGGCGATAGGTGGCAGAATGTAATGAGTGAAGCCCCCGAGCCCGCCCGTGGGTAACCAGCCGAGAGCAACACCAAATATCAGGATGAACAGTGGGGCGACGATAATGGTGGGCATTGCAATGCCCACATTGGTCACTCCCATCAACAGCATGTCGGATCGAGAGCCGGGTGCTAAACCCGCCTTCAGTCCGACCGTGATACCGAGGGTTATCGCGATGAACAGTGCGAGACCCCCTATCGTGAGGCTGACCGGCAGTCCGGTGGCGACCAACTCGTTTACCGAAAAATCCTTCTGCCTGAACGATGGGCCGAGATCACCGCGACCGAGCATGCCGAGGTAGTCGATATATTGCTGCGGTAGAGATTTGTCGAGGTTGTATGCGGCACGCAGATTCGTTTCGACCTCTGGTGGCAAACGACGTTCTCCATCAAAAGGCCCGCCGGGTGCGAGGCGCATGAGGAAAAACACGACGGTGACGATGAGCCAGAAAGTGAACAGGGTTGACAGGGTCCGGGTCAGCAGGAAGCGCGCCATCTGGGCTCTCAACGCCAGCCGAGAAATCTTACCGGATGGGTGTCTCTCGAGTTTTCATGCCAGCCAGTGATGGCGGGATCAACCAGTCGCCGGATCATGACGGAGTACAGGGGTATCACCGGGTACTCGGCGATTCCGACTGCTTCCGCCTTACGCAGAAGAACGTTGCGAACTTTCACGTTTGCCTTTTGTCTTGCCGCATGCATCAGCGCATCGTATTCCGGATTGGCGTACCGCCCATAGTTGACGTTGCCTGTGTCTGAAACCAATAACCCCAGGTAGTGTTCTGCGTTGTTTTCACCGAACCACCCGGCCTGGGCGACCTGAAAATCTCCCTGACGCAGGTCGGCAAAATGGACCTTGAGCTCGGCATGATGCAGCTGGGTTTCAACCCCGATGTTTTTCCAGAAGCTGGCAATGGCGAGTTGGGTTTTCTTAGCCTCTGTACCGCTAACATAACGCATTGTCACCCGCAGCGGATTGTCTGGTCCGTACCCGGCTTCGCGAAGCAGCCTGAGCGCCGTCTCGCGACGCTCTCCCCGGTTCAGGTTGAGGTGCGGCATGACTGCCGGCGTGTAGTCGACGACGTTCGCCGGCACGAAACTCCCGTTGGCGACGTTACCCGAACGCTGCACCTTGACCGTGATGAGGTCCGCATCCACGACCAGGGCAAGTGCCTGGCGGACCCGGGTATCTTCGAACGGCACGACGGTTGTGTTGAACACCAGGTAAACGATGGACAACAGCGGCGAGAGGCGGAGATGACTGGCGAAATCTTTGCGAACACGATCGAGTTCACCGGAGGGGAAACTGCTGATGGCGTGGATCTCTCTGGCGCGATAGCGGTTGTAGGCGGATTGTTCGTTGGCCAACGGATGATAACTGACTCGTTCAATCTCAACCGGCTCGAAGAAGTAGTCGTTTTTGACAAGGGTGACATGAGACTGTGGCTGCCAGTCCTCCAGACGATAGGCTCCGTTGGAAACCCAGTTTTTCGGTTTGACCCAGGCGTCACCCACCCGGTCGATCAGGTGTTTCGGTACAGGGTAGCCCGTAGGGTACAGGAGCCGTTCCGGCAAGTGCGGGTAAGGGGCCTCCAGACTCAACAGCAGGGTATGGTCATCCAGGGCGCGGGCGCCAAGCTCCTCGGATGGCAACTTGCCGGAATTAACGGCTTCGGCGTTTTTCAGCGGATACATGAAATACGCCAGGCTTGCCGCGGTTTCAGGCGCCAGAAGCCGGCGAAACGCGTAGACAAAATCGTGAGCCGTCAACGTTTTGCCATCGGACCATTTGAGTCCGTTACGCAGGGTGAACGTCCAGGTGAGCCCATCGCTGCTTGTTGTCCAGGCTGCGGCCGCGCCAGGCACAATCTGTCCCCGGGCATTGAACGTCGTCAATCCAAGGAAGAGATCCGTCAATATGGTTTCCTCCAGGCGCAGATTGTAGCGGTGGGGGTCCAGGGTTTCCGGTTCGCCGGGATTGCCAAGATGTATGGTTTCGGCACTCTGGAGCGGGCTAGCGAGCAGCCACCAGCAGACCAGAGAAAAAACGACGCGCGACAAGATGTACAAGGGTTATGTTGACCTGGTTTATTGGAGTCGGTTCTAAAGGTTGGACAATACTCAAAGCTGCTGGGGCTTTCAAAGGCGGAAGCTGCCAAAATGCCGGTTATGGGTAGTCCCGTTTTCCTGCTCGCCGACATTGGCGCCACAAACGCCAGGTTTGCGCTGGGGTGCGGGGGTTCGCTCGTCAAGACCGCCAGTTTGCCGACCTCCCGGGCGGGTAATGTTCTCGAACTCGTCGAGATGGCGCGCGGGGAACTCGGGTTTGATGCCCTCGCGGGCAGCGTCATCGCCGTGGCGGGTCCGGTGCACAACGGCCGGGGCGCGATCACCAATGGTACTCTGGAATTCGATGGGGCCACCCTCGGCACCCTGTTGAACTGCCGGGTAACGGTTGTGAACGACTTTCACGCCATCGCCCGATCCCTGCCGGTACTGAAACGCCTCAGAAAGATTGGTGGACGCCAGCAGCGCACCGGACCGAAGGCGGTGGTTGGACCGGGCAGCGGATTAGGGATGGCCGTGCTCATGGGTGGGTCCAACGGCTGGCTGGTATTACCCTCGGAAGGCGGTCATGCCGATATGGCCCCCGGTACACCTCTGGAGCAGGAGGTTCTGCGGATTCTCCTGGATGAGCACGAGCAGGTTAGTTGGGAAACCGTGTTGTCGGGTCCCGGGCTCGTCAACCTCTCCCGCGCGGTGTGTGTGCTTTGGGGTACGACGCCGCAGGAGGTCACCCCGGAGTGGATCACCCGGTCAGGGGTGGGTGCGGCCGAACCGATCTGCCATCAGGTGTTGGAATTGTTTTTTGGAATTCTCGGGGGTGCGGCCGGCAACCTCGCGTTGACGGTCTGCGCACAGGGGGGCGTGTACATCGGTGGGGGTATCGTTCCTCGGCTCGAGGAATTTGCCGTCACAAGCTCGCTGCGTAGACGGTTCGATGAACGGGGAACACTCGGCGATTATGCCGAACAAATACCCCTCTACCTGATTCTCGATGAGAACCCGGGGCTGGTGGGAGCTCTGCAGATTCTGGCTGGAGCTGACATGATTACCAACACAGACGCAATGGACGGAGGAAGGTGATATGGCCCATGAGATAGATTATGAACTGCACGGTAATTCGATGCAGTACGTGGAGGTGCAGTTGGACCCGGGGGAATCGGTAATCGCCGAGGCGGGCATGATGATGTACATGACCGATGGCATCGAATTCGAGTCCCGGATGGGAGATGGGACCGAGAGCGGAGTTGTTGGTGCTCTGTTCGGGGCCGCGAAACGTCTTCTCACCAACGAGTCGCTGTTCATGACGCATTTCACCAACGCCGGCCGGGGTAAACAGCGGGTTGCTTTTGCCTCCCCCTATCCGGGCCAGATCGTCCCCATCGATCTCGGCGAAACAGGTGGTGAGATTATCTGTCAGAAAGACGCCTTCCTGTGCGCCGCCATGGGCACCGAACTCTCCATCGCCTTCAGTAAAAGACTGGGTGCGGGTTTTTTCGGGGGGGAGGGATTCATCCTGCAGCGCTTGCGCGGCGATGGGAAAGTGTTCGTTCATGCCGGGGGCACCATCCTCGAGCAGGAACTCGAAGGTAGCCGGCTGCGTGTGGATACCGGCTGTATCGTCGCGTTCGAAGCTGGCGTGGACTACGATATTCAACTGGCGGGGGGTCTGAAATCCATGTTGTTTGGCGGCGAGGGACTGTTCCTGGCGACCTTACAGGGACGCGGTCGGGTCTGGCTGCAGTCATTGCCTTTTGCGCGCCTGGCTGATCGTATCCTGGACAACGCCATACACCTGAAACGTGCCGCAAAGAGTTGA
>JAPUJX010000665.1 GCA_027295975.1 Gammaproteobacteria bacterium | reverse complement strand
GTCCCCGGCGAGCGGGTGGTTTATACCAGTTACGGGTACAACCTGCTGGCCGCCATCCTGCAAAACGCCGCTGGAAAGCGATTCCAGGACTATATCCGGGAGACCATTATCGATCCGATGGAGCTGAAAAATACCGGCCAGATCGATCTGCGGTTCCCGATGGAGAATCGATCACGCATGTACAGCTTCGTCGACCCCTACTCTCGAGACGTGTCGGATAGATTGATGGTGGTCCCGACGATGGAACACAGTTACAACGCCGGCGGCGGAAATCTGTATTCGACCGCCGAAGACCTCGCGGTGTTCGGAGCCAAATTCATAACACCCGGCTTCCTCTCGGAGCGGATTTACCAGCAGATCTACACGCCTCATCAAACCAGTCGCGGTGAGCCCACCTGGTTCAGCGACGGCTGGGTCCTCATCGCCTTGACCGAAGATCCAGCCAGTTTGATTTCGGCTGGTTCCTATCCGGGGGTACAAGCCATGTTGCGGGTATATCCCGATGAGGCGATGGTGATTGTGCTGCTGACCAACACCTGGGGCAAAAAAGGCAGTGGCGGTGCATTCGCGAATCGACTGTCGGACGAACTTGCAACGATTATCCTGTCGTCAGCGGAATAGGGGTGTCCTAATACATGCTCCCGATGAGATCGGCGTACTTCTCGTTCACGACGTTGCGTTTGAGCTTCATCGTTGGGGTAAGCTCTTCGTCTTCCGGATCCAACAACTGATCGATCAGGCAAAACTTCTTGATGGTCTCCACGCGTGCGAACTTGGTATTGACCCGTTCAATTTCCTGCCAGACCAGGTCCTGCACTGCTTGGGTATGGCACAGGCTGGCGTAGTTGGTAAAGGGAACGTTATTGTCCTGCGCATACTTGGTGACGTTTTCCTGATCGATCATGACGAGGCAGGTAAGGTAGGGGCGACGGTCGCCAACCACGACGGCATCCGATATGTACGGTGAAAATTTGAGCTGATTTTCAATCTCACTCGGGGTGATGTTCTTGCCACCCGCGGTGATGATGATGTCTTTCATGCGATCGATTACATAGATGAAGCCATCATCGTCGATTCTTCCCACATCACCCGTATGTAACCAACCCTGACGGAAAGTCTCCGCGGTTTTTTCCGGATTGTTCCAGTACCCGGCGATGACCCCCGGCCCGCGAATCAGAATTTCCGATTCGTCGGTCAACACGACTTCGGATTCTTCGCATGCTTTTCCAACACTACCTATTCGAAAATCCCCTGGCCGGTTTGCGGTCGCCACTCCGGTGCATTCCGTTTGCCCGTATACCTCGTACATGGGTTTGCCGATAGCCCAGAACCAATCGATGAGATCCGGGGCGATAGGCGCGGCCGCCGTCAACAGCCAGCGACAGTTGTCGATGCCGGGCATGATCCGGATGTTTTTCAGCACCAGATAATCCAGAACGCGAAACCTCAACCACAACAACCAGCCCGGCCGCTCGCCGCGTTTTCGATGTTCTGCAACCCGAGTGCCGCATTTGAGAGCCAGATCGTGGGCGAAACGTCCGAACGAGGTGCCCTCTTTCAACTTGATCGCGACCGTGGAGTATTGCTTTTCCCACACTCGAGGCACTGCGAAGTGGATGGTGGGGGCAATTTCCTGCTGGTCCTGCACCGCGGTTTCCAACCCCTCCACGAGGTTGATGATGGAGCACGATTCAATGACGGCAAATGCATAAAACATCTGACCGGCCACGTGAGCCAACGGCAGAAAACCCAGTTGTTCATCGGTCCGATAGATCCCGTATATCTTCTGGAGGTTGCGCATCATGTACATCATGTTGCGCTGGCTGATCATCGCGCCCTTGGGTGGACCGGTCGTGCCGGACGTGTAGGTGAGCAACATCAGATCTTCGGGATTGGCCGCGGCCACCGCTTCGGGCCAGGAGTCGGGATGTTCTGATCCGTAGTTTTTGCCGAGTTCCAATAGCTCGGCAAAACTCAAACACTGGTCGTCCGCGAACTTACGCAACCCCTCCATGTCGAAAATGATGATCTTCTCGAGGGTTGGCGTTCTATCGCGAACTTCGAGCACCTTGTCGAGTTGTTCCTCGTCCTCGACAAAATAAAACCGTGTGCCGCTATCGTTGATCAGGTATTCAACCTGATTCGGCGCGTCTGTTGCGTAGACACCGTTGACAACCCCACCGATGCCGATAATACCGAGGTCACTGAACAGCCACTCCTTATTTACCTCCGAACCGATGGAGCAGACGTCTCCTCGCCGCAATCCCAGGGATTTGAGCCCCAAACCCACCAGCCGCGACTGCTCGCCCCACTCACTCCAGGTGTATTCGTTCCAGATGCCAAAGTCTTTTTCGCGCAATGCCACCTTGTCCGGCAAGGTTGATGCGCGATGCCAGAAAAGCGCCGAAACCGTGTGGCAACCGTCGATGATCTGCCCGGTCATCGCCAGGTTTTCCTCTGCTTCCAGCGCCGGCGGCCACGCACACCTTCGTCTTTCATGCCGAGATAAAACTCCTGGATGTCCGTGGCGTTGCGTAACCGTTCGCAGCTGTCTTCCATGACGATGCGTCCCATTTCCATCACGTAGCCAAAGTCGCCTATTTCCAGCGCCATTTTGGCATTCTGCTCTACCAGCAGCATGGTGACGGACTGTTCTCTGTTGAGCCGTTTGATGATCTCGGCAATTTCATGCACCAACTTCGGTGCGAGCCCCAGAGAAGGTTCGTCCAGCAACATGAGCCGCGGGCGCAACATCAACGCACGGCCGATGGCGAGCATTTGCTGCTGTCCCCCCGAAAGGTATTCGGCCTGGGT
>JAPUJX010000664.1 GCA_027295975.1 Gammaproteobacteria bacterium | reverse complement strand
ACGTCTTCCACGGACTCCCCAGCTTTCTGCCACCCGGTAAAACCTTCCTCCAGGTGAGCTACATCGGTAAAACCCATCTCCTCGAGTGCGACAACGGCAAGTGCGGAGCGGCCGCCGCCGGCGCAGAACAATACGGTGCGTTTTTCCTCGGTGAAATAGTCGCGAAAGTAGGGGCTTTGCGGATCTGCCCAGAATTCCAGCATGCCGCGCGGAGCATGTTTGGAACCGGGAACGGTGCCAAGGTCGACGCGTTCCTGTAACTCGCGAATGTCTAACAAGAGAAGATCCGGGTTTGCCGCCAGTTCCTCCTTGAGTTCTGCCACGCTCAAGTTTTCGATATTCTGCTTAAGCTGGTTGACCGTCGAAAATATATTTTTTATCGGCACTTCGCCGTTACTCCTGTGCTGGATTGGTTCGCTATCGTAGCCCGGACTATTCGTGAGTTCACTCCTGATAATATGCGGGTGGTCTGGCAGGAATCCCAAAAGGCGGAAATTGAACAATTCGGACATCGGCGCCGACAATGCGGAGATGACGCCTCGGGTGTATTACGGCTGGTGGATCGTTGCCGGGCTGTTTTTTGTCTTGACGATTTCGTCTGGCTTCGGGTTTTACAACCTGTCTGTGTACATGAACGTGTTGGCAGATACACGGGGTTTTGCGATCGCGGACGTTTCCATCGCGGTAAGTCTCTTTTTTGTCGCGGGTGGAGTGACCGGCATGTGGGTCGCCAGTCTTATCCGGCGATTTGACTTGCGCTGGGTGATGGTCGGCGGCGCAGCGCTCGGTGGGTCGGCGCTTGCTCTGATCGGTCATGTGACCGAACTCTGGCAACTCTACCTGGTATACGCCCTGTTCGGAATCGGCAACAGCGGCGTATCGATCGTGGTTGCGACGACGTTGGTGACCCGTTGGTTTCCCGGGCCAAACCGATCGGTAGCGCTGTCCATCGCCTCCACCGGTTTGTCGATGGGTGGGGTGTTGATCACACCGCTCTCGGCGTGGCTGCTGAACCGGTGGGGGATGGAGACCACTATTCCCTGGTTCGGCTTTGCTTTTTTTGTACTGATCGTCCCGATTGCGCTGTGGCTCATCCGTGCCGGCCCGGAAGCCGAGTCAAAACAGCTTACCGGTGTCGGTCCTCGAGAAATCTGGCGTTATCGGGAAGCCATCAGGAGCCGGTTTTTCGTGCGTTTGACCGCGGGTTACGTGTTGTGCATGGGTGCTCAGGTGGGTGGCATCGCTCACCTCTACAACCATGCCGATACCCTTTCCGGGTTTGAGGTGGCGGCAACCGCAATTCAGGCACTGACCATCATGAGCATAGTGAGCCGGTTCATGGGTGGGTGGATCGTGACCAGGGTGACGATACGTGGTTTCACACTCGCCAATCTGCTTAATCAGTCGTTGGGTCTGTTGATTATCGCGCTGGCGGACGATGTGACTCTGGTTCTAATCGGCGCCGCGGTTTTTGGCAGCAGTATAGGTAATCTGTTGATGCTGCACCCGCTCTGGCTTGCGGAAGCATTTGGCATCCACGACTATCCGCGAATATTCTCGTTGTCCAATGCGGTGATGGTTCTCGGTGTTGCCGCGGGTCCGGTGTTGCTGGGCGTGCTTTATGATGCGTTCGATTATTGGATGGCTTACTTCGCAGCGATGGGAGTATCGCTGGTAGCGTTTGCCGTCGTTTACAGCGCGGGGAAGATTCCAGAAACGAACGTTGATCTCTAATGTCAAACAGGTTCCACTCGAAACATCTTTTAGGAAAACTTATGCGGCTAACCGAGTCACCTCGCGGGTCTTGTGCGTTCTTCGCTACCGTTGAGTCAGGCGTTCGTGCGCTTTTCGTGTTCAGTCTGGCGTGGGCGTTCACTTCGCAAGCAGCGTTGCCGGTTCGGGTGGCTGACGGCGAGCCATTGCCGACCCTGGCACCCATGTTAGAGCGAACCGCGCCGAGTGTAGTCAACATTGCGACCACCGTTCAAGTCAACAATCCGCTCCGAGCCGACCCGTTTTTTCGGCGCTTCTTCGACCTTCCCGAAAACAGAAGTTATCGGAGAACACAGGCCGCGGGTTCCGGCGTTGTCGTCGATGCGGAACGTGGCTATATAGTGACCAACAATCATGTGGTGCAACGTGCCGACGAGATAAACGTTACCCTGGCGGATGGGCGTACCCTGCAGGCGACGTTGGTTGGCACCGATACCCAGGTTGATCTGGCGGTACTCAAAGTACCCCCGGATTCCCTGAGCGAAATTGTTTTTGCGGATTCCAACAATCTCCGGGTTGGCGACTTCGTCGTGGCCATCGGCAACCCGTTCGGACTCAGTCAGACGGTAACGAGCGGCATAGTCAGCGCGCTGGGCCGCATTCTCGGCATTGAGGGGTATGAAGATTTCATCCAGACCGATGCGTCTATCAACCCGGGTAACAGCGGCGGCGCGCTGGTGGATCTCAGAGGCGAGCTGGTTGGTATCAACACCGCGATACTTGCACCAAGCGGCGGTAACGTTGGCATAGGATTCGCAATTCCAGCCAATCTGGTCCGCGTGATCATGGATCAGCTCATCGAACACGGTCAGGTGCGCCGCGGATACCTCGGCCTCTCGGTACAGGCGCTCAATCCAAAGTTAGCCGAAGCGTTCGACGTCGAGCATCGCCAGGGAGTAGTTGTCGTGGAGGTGGAACCGGGGAGTGCCGCGGAAGTTGCGGGTCTCGTGTCGGGCGACATTATCACCCGGATCAGGGACAAACAGATTTCCAGGGTAGCGGATTTTCAAAGCCAGGCGGCAATGATATTCGTGGATGACGAGGTGGCCATGGAAGTATTGCGTGATGGCCGCAGCAAACGCTTCAAGCTCGAGTTGGCAGAGGACAAGCTGGAGAACGTATCGGGTACGCGAATCGACGCCCGCCTGGGGGGTACCGAGTTGCGGAATTTTCGGAACACCGAAGAGACAGCCATGGGTTCGGGGGTGCTGGTGACTGACGTTTCCGGCGAAAGCCCCGCCGCGCGATACGGGTTACGCGCGGGAGACATTATCGTGGAAGCCAACCGGGTGGCGGTGGGGAATCTCGCTGATCTACGGAATGGCTGCCGACGTAATTCCCGCCAGATCCTGCTGCGAATTTATCGCTCGGGACAGTATGGGTACATACCTATTCGGTGAAAACCGTCACTCGAACATGATCACGCTACGTGCAACTTCTCCGGTTTCGAGGGTTATCATTGCGTCGTTGACGTCTTCGAGTTTGATTCGGGATGCAATGAGATCATCCAGATGTAACCTGCCTTGAAGATAGAAATCGACAAATCGAGGCATATCCACTCGAAAGCGGTTCGAGCCCATGTTCGACCCCTGCAGAGTGCGTTCCTGGAGGAACTCCGGACCATGAATTTCGAGGTGCGTGCCCATGGGGATCATGCCGATAATGGTGGCGGTGCCTCCACGTTGTAACATCTTGAACGACTGCTCGGCCGATTGCTTCAGGCCGATGGCTTCGAAAGAGTAATGTACACCGCCGCCGGTGAGTTCGCGTACCGCCTCGACGGGATTGACTTCGCTTGCGTCGATGACATCGGTAGCGCCGAATTTTCGCGCCAGATCCAGCTTGTTGGGAACCATGTCTATCGCGATGATGCGCGCCGCTCCCGCTATGGCGGCCCCGTTGATGGCTGACAAGCCCACGCCGCCGCAGCCGATGACGGCAACGGTGCTACCCACCTCGATTCTGGCGGTGTGGATCACCGCGCCAACGCCGGTGGTCACCGCACAGCCAATTAAGGCCGCGCGGTCGAGGGGCATGTCTTCGCGTATCTTCGCAATGGCGTGTTCGTGAACGAGCATGTATTCGGCAAAAGAAGACAGATTGAGAAACTGCCAGATGGCTTCGGTGCCTTTGCTCAACCGTTGAGGTTGATCTTTCGGACGTTGCAGTTCGGGTTCCTGGCACAACGACATATGGCCGGTGAGGCAGTGTTCGCAATGGCCGCAAAAAGCGGATAGACAGGTGATTACGTGATCGCCAGGCTTCACGTAGGTAACGTCGCTGCCTACCGCTTCGACGATACCGGCAGACTCATGCCCCAGCACGGCGGGCAGCGGGTAGGGATATGAGCCGTTCTGGAAATGCAGATCGGAGTGGCACACACCCGCGGCCATTGTCCTGACCAGAACCTCTCGCGGGGCCGGATCTCCATGCTGAATGTCTTCGATTTCCAGCGGCTTGTTGATTTCGCGTAGAACCGCAGCCTTCATGTCCCCTCCCGAGGGTTGGCGGATAAGCTGTGGAGTGTGCCAAACGCATGTATGGATTACTACACTACAGAGGGTACTATTCCAGCTGCTGGGTGTTTGAATGGACGGGGCTGGTGCCACTGCGTCTGCCACCGCGTCGAAAAGGCGATAAAAAGGCGATGAGATGGTGTTGATAGGATTAGGATCCAACCGTGGGGACTCCCGGGATTTCGTGTTGCGGGCAATGACGCGCCTGGAATCGTTTTCCTCTGGGAAGATGCTCCGCTCGCACCTGTGGCAGACCTCCCCGGTCGATTGCCCCTCGGGTTCCCAGGACTTCATCAACGCAGCCGTCGCTTTCGAGGCGCGCCCGGCGCTTTGTCCGGAGTTGCTGTTAGCGGGCTTGAAATCGTTGGAGCACGAGTTTGGTCGCAAGGTAAAGCGGATTCGCAATGCGCCGAGGGAGATCGATCTGGATCTGTTGCTGTTTGACGACCATGTGCGAAACACTGCCGATTTCACGCTGCCTCACCCGCGAGCCGTCAACCGGCTTTTTGTGCTCGCGCCCGCCGCCGAGGTTTTGCCAGAAGCCGTCTGGCCGTCCACCGGGCGGACCATCAGGCAACTACTGGGCGGGCTCGAGACGGATGAACGGGTTACCAGGCTCGAGTTTGCGCCCCGTTAACGTCATCGTTGGGATCGTCGCGTTGGCGGTTGGGCTGAATGCTCACGGCTACGAGGGTTCGTATCACCAGAAACTCACCTTTCTCGCTGCCATCCAGTTCAATCGTTGTGTGACCAAAACAGCGGTTCCTAGAATTACTCCGCTGCAGGTGCGTTATGTAGCAAAAAGCAACATTCGACAGGCGGAAACCAATATTTTCGTGCGTATGTTCAATTGGAGTTATTACGATCGCGGTGCGCAGGCCGAACGCAGCGCGCTCTGGCTTATCGACACGCGGTTTCACAAACATTTCAACGAAGTCGTGGAAAACATGGGGGGCTCCGGTAGCGCGACCGAGCGCTATCGTAATCTCGGACGGGTAGTGAACTATGTGCAGGATGTGACCTCTCCCGCGCGCTCCGTTCCGGTTTACACCGCCCGCTTCTGGCGCCTCAACCTCGCGGATCGTTTTGATAGTTTTCCGGTAGACGAGGAAGCCGTTGAAAAGGCGCTGCTCGAAAGCTGCGTTTATCTGGATTCTGCCCGTGACAGTTATCTCGATATTCTCGCCGATGCCGCGTCGACCACCCTTGCCGCGGTGCAGGGTCCGATGACTGGCATGCCGGTTTCCTGGGAAACCTTCTGGAAGCTGAGCGACGACGAACACGGCTTCGGTGAATACGGTCCGGCGGGCAACAACTTCGGCAGGAAAAGTGAATTCCGCTGTGGAGAGGCAGAACGCTGTGTGCTGCTCGACGACGATCCGCTTTATGCCGACTTTGCGCTGCAACGCCATATCGCGGCGGTCATTGGCACCATGCGCGCAATAATGGTGTTTCAGAGCGATGGCTTGCCGGTAGTCGCCAAAGAGGCGGTAGTCGCCGAAGAGGCGGTAGTCGCCGAAGAAACGGTAGTCGCCAAAGAGTAAGGGGAGGTTGCCCTGTTACGCGGTGGGCGAATCGCATAATCGATTGAAAAACGGTGTCGCGCTGGAAAGTGAAATCACAGGCCCCAACCGGGTAGTAGTCGAATCATGAAGCTTGGGATCACCCCCTGGGATTTCGCCGATCGTTCTGCTCGTGGGCTCAACCAACAGGCGCGAACGGCGGAGTCGTTCGGTTACGATTCGTTCTGGCTTCCCGAGAACCATTTCAATTTGAATGCAATTCCCGACCCGCTGATGCTGCTTGCAGCGGTGGCTGCGGGTACCGACCGGATTCGCCTGGCGACGACTTCGTATCTGCTTCCGTTACGCAACCCGTTACAAGCCGCGGAACAGGTGGCAGTGTTGGATCAACTTTCCGGGGGACGGGTGACGCTCGGGGTGGGTAGAGGGTATGCCAATTCGATGCTCAGGGCGTTCAGCGTCGTGCCGAGTGAAAAACGCAAGCTCTTCGAGTGGTGTCTGAAGACGATGCAACAAGCCTGGTCCGGCGAGCCGGTGTCGTTGCGCGAAGGCGATGAGCCTGTGACGCTGGAACCGCTGCCGGTCCAGAAACCGCACCCGCCGATCTGGGTTGCCGCGTTCGGTCCCAAGGCCCTTGCCCAGGCTGGGCGGTTAGGATTGCCCTACCTGGCTTCTCCACTGGAGAGCCTTGCTACGCTGGAAAGTAATTATATGCGGCACAGGCTTGCGGCGCTTGAAGCCGGCCATGAAGCGCTTGAAACCGTACCCATCATGCGGACGGTTTTCGTTTCCAACAACACCGCTGAAGTGAAGGTGTTGCGGGAACGAATCCATCAGGAAGCGCAGAAGTCGCACCGACTGGAAAAAGACGCGTCGATCGACGACTGGAGCATCGTTGGAGATGAGTTTTACGTACGTGATAAATTTGCTGAATACCTTGAACGGCTTCGAGTGAGCCACATTGTGGTAACACGGTTGCGCATCCCCGGGGTCGAGACAACATCGTTGCACAGATCGGTCGCAAAGGTCGCCGAGATTGTTGGGGTGTGATTGCCTCTCGATATGCGAATCACCAGTTAGTGCCCACCAGAGGACAAAAATGAGTTTCAGAGTTTTATACCCGGCCATGCGATGGCCCGAGGGGCGGGAAATCGAAATAGCCAGCATGGGTGACCATGGCAAGGCGGAATTTTGCGATTCTCTCGATTCGGTTACCGAGGACCAGTGGTCCAATTGTGATGCGGTGGTCAGCGTGCTGGATATTCCGGAACATCGTCGAGCGCTGATGACGAAATGTCGCATCTTCGTCACGCCCAAGGTGGGTTTCGACAACCTGGATGTGGAGGGATGGGGCAAACTTGGAATACCGTTGTGTAACGTACCCGACTACGGCACACAGGAGGTCGCGGATCATGCCATGGCGCTGATGTTGTCGCTGATGAAAGGTATTACCTTCCACACCCGGGAGTTGAAGCGGGATCCGCGTGGTTTGTGGCGCCCGGCGTTGAATCCTTTTGGCAAGCGCTTGTCGGTCTGCGTGTTCGGCATCGTCGGTCTGGGTCGCATTGGAACGGCGGTGGCTCTGCGGGCGAAGGCCTTCGGCATGGACGTGGTTTTCTACGATCCCTACCAGAGCAATGGAGCCGATCTCGCTATTGGGGTTCGCCGGGTACATTCCCTGGAGCAGCTTTTTGGCCAGAGCGATGTGGTGAGCCTGCACCTGCCGTTGTCGGAGGAAACGGAGAAACTGATCGACGCCGGGGTTCTGGCGAGCAGCAAACCCGGTCTCATCCTGATCAACACCGCACGTGGCCCGGTCATCGACCTGGATGCTTTACACGACGCGTTACGCGATGACCGGTTGCAGGCCGTTGGTTTGGATGTGCTCCCCGAAGAACCCGCAGACCCCGAACACCCCCTCATCAAAGCGTGGGCAGCCAGCGAATCGTGGATCGACCACCGGTTGCTGATCACGCCGCACTCGGCGTTTTTTACCCCCGAAAGCGTGTTCGACATGCGCTTCAAAGGCGGCGACATTGCTGTCACCTACCTTGCCGACGGTCGACTTCAGAACTGCGTCAACGAGCAGTTTCTGACCAACACGCGCGCTGAGTAATCGATAATTGATCAGAGGTTCCTCAAGTGACCCAGCCCGACTACCACAAGCGCCGGCAACGGGTCTTCCTCGTTCTCTCCGGCATTTTTCTCGGCACGTTGGCGCTTTTGAACGTACTGGGCATCAGCCGCTTCCTCGATTTGTCCTTCGACGTGTTCGGCGTGACGATACCCATGGTGGTTGCGGTCGGCGTGTTGCCCTATCCGGTAACGTTTTTGTGTACCGACCTCATTAGCGAGTTATACGGTGAGAAGAAGGCGCGGGACATGGTATGGGTCGGGCTGCTGCTCAATGGCTGGGTGGTGCTTCTCCTATGGCTCGGTGGCGTGCTGCCGGGATTCGAAACCATGGATGTCAACGGCTTGCCGGTACCCGACGAGGCGGGCCGCTTACCGGTCTTTTTCGAGGTTCGAGAGCTTGCTTTCGGTGCCGTTGCCGCATCGATGATCGCTTACATGGCTGCCCAGTTCTGCGACGTGCGGTTGTTTCACTTCTGGAAGGGAGTCACCCGGGGACGGCATCTGTGGTTGCGCAACAACGCATCAACCATGACGAGCCAGATGGTGGA